>LRSL01000070.1 GCA_001563335.1 Candidatus Thorarchaeota archaeon SMTZ1-45
TTCATCTCGGGGTACTAGATTCCTTATTTCTGTGAAGACAGCTCTTTTCTTAACATTTTCATTATGAGCCTCAAGAATCCTCCTCAACAAGTAATCTTGGTTCCCATTCTCAGTTATTAGCGGTCCTCCATAAACAACTATTCTTCTCGAAAACAGTCTTGTGAAACGACCAGGTTCTTCGATAAGAGCACCCAACATGATGGCAAGGATCTCGCCATTCTCATTAACGAGTGCTGTGAAGAACGGCTCGTAGTGTTCTGTATCAAAAAACACTCTGTACATCTCTGGGGTCTGGAATATGTTACCATCCTTATTCTCAAGTACGAATCTACTCCAAAGTACGAATCTACTCCAATCCTGTTCGCTTATTTCGTTGGAGGTGTGAATCACTCTTATTGCGTTCAACGATTGGAAACTCCACGTTGCTTTTATTAACTAGAAGCATCTCATGTCACCCTAACTAAACAATCTAGGAAGGATAACTCACAACCTGAGGACCCCTGTTGATAACTCTCTTTTCTCGCTTTCCAGTTGTTTCAGCAGGGTGAAGTTGATACCTCGAGATTTAAGCATTGTCGGAGAATTCGTCGCAAGAAACGTTGTAGAGTAGCAAAACCGTTGTTTATTAATTGCTACGCTCTAGTGGTAAGCTCTTTTGTACAACTCTCAAATCTTAATAGAATGCCCTATGTGAGCAGCATAGCTATAACAGACATATTTAATCTATCAGCGGTAACTACTTCTACATTCCTTAACAATACAGATGCGTAGTTGAAGAGCTAACACCAGATTATTTACACAGGTGCATCGGATGCCATCCCTCAAGAGCCAGCCAAGCAACAATGATTCTGATGATGAGTCTGAAGAAGGCTTGGCAAGAAAAGAGGAGCTAGATGGTGAAAAGAAGAACCCTACACAAGGTGATACGGTCACTGATGAGTCTGGAACTGATATATCGGAAGATACTCCTGAGGAAACAGAGGATGAAAATCTCAGTGAGCTTCATGCCTCAGACACAAGTGAGTCCCATAGTGAAATAGACACTGAAATATCTCCTCAGTCAAAAGAAGATGCTGAAGAATTCTGGCCTGAATCAAGTTTCAAAGAACGAGAAGTGAAAGAAACCCCCATTGATGAACCAGTGAGCTTCGAATACACACCTCCTGATTTCCCAGAAGGATTAGAAGAACCTCCTGATATAAATGATGAATATGAGATCGATTCAGATGAGCTTGATACCGAAGATTATGGCATCAAATCCGTACCTATTAGATACACAGATGAAACTGTAGAATCTGAATCAGAAGATGAGGAATCAGAAGCCTATCTTGGTGGTACAGCTGGACTATACTATCTGCGTGGCCTTCTTTGCCATCAGAGAATGAATCTAGATGACGCAATACGCTATCTCGGAAAGAGTCTAGAACTGGCTGTTGAAATGGACTTATTTGATTATGTTGTGAAGTCACAGATCCAGTTGGCTGCTATCTGTTTAAAGCGATACCGAATCCATGGCAATAAGAAAGACTACTATTCTTCACTTCACTACTCGGAAAACCTAATTCAGATTGCCAAAGAACTGGAGCTTGATGAACTCTGGACCGAGGCATTGCTCCTCAGAGCCATCCTTAGAAAGATTGCCAAAGACGTGCATGGTGCTCGTGACGATTTAAATCAAGCACGAGCCATGGCAAAGAGTACAGGTCAAGCTTCAGTTGAAGCTCTCATAGAACATGAGCTACAAGAAGTACGAAGGCTCGTGGCTAGAGCAAAAAGAAAGAAACAACCTGATGAGGATAATGGTGACTCGATGATGGACGAAGCGTTGGAAGCAATACCAGCGATTTTCGATGAGTCATTGAAGCTTGAGGTTTCTCGGGAATCTCTAGAAATCTCAGTTGAACTAAGTCGTCTAGTCATCATGAATCTAGCATCTGGACTTCCTCTTTATACTTACAGCTTTGATGGGTATATAGACAAGAAGAGTGATCTTGTTTATGGCTTTCTATCAGCATTATCTCACTTGGCTTCGGAAATAATAGAGAGTCCTGGGATGATCAGGTCAATATCGCATGAAGGTAGTACCGTCATGATGGAACACAGGGGTGCGTATATGGCAGCTCTCTTTGCTAGTCGTGAGGACTTCAGGGCACGTCAGTCTGTTCAAAAGTTTCTGAAAGAGTTTCTCCGGATTTATCCAGAAATGCGCTTTGGAGAGGTAATTTCTGAAGAGCACCGCTTGGCTGCTAATGAACTACTGGTTAGAATCTTTAAAGACTATCTATAATCTGCCACCTCAATCATGCAAGTTAGTATCATTATGCTCTCCTATTCAACTCCCTATCAACTACTTTGATTAAAACGTCAACACGTTTGACAAGAGCTTGCTTAAGTCTAAGTCCAGGATCGCTGAGATATTCATCATACGCAATATCACCGAATGCCTTGGTATATAGATCATAAGCGTTATTCAGCTCATCTTTCACAGACAAGAGAATTGTCGTATCTAGTGTAGGTATTTGTTCCTGAAGTTCTCTCAACCACTCAAGACTTGCGATGATTTCCTCTCGTACCTTCACTGGGAGTTCAGCTTCTTCCATTGACATCACCCGTTCAGGTCCGAGTGCTTCTTCAAGTGCTGCAACTCGCCGTCTTGTTCTTCTTATGAACAGTGCGACTGCAACTCCTGCTAGCCCTATTCCTCCATATGCAGCAAGACTCATTGCAAAGCGAACAGGGAACCAATTGATAGCTGGATATAATCCACGTTGGTCCACATCAGTCAATCCATACTGATCTAAAATCTCTTCTATGACATATTGCATAATCCCTATTCCTTGTGAGGTGACGTTGAGCTCCCATCTCTGTCTCTCTGAAATATATATTGCATTTTGTCCATTGACAATCACCGTCGCATTGGGGTCTGAAAGTGCTCCATCATCTGACATGTAGTTGAGGTAGAAGTAAACCGTAACAATCCAGTCTAATTCGCATTGTAGTGTTCGTCCTGCAGGTGAATCTATTTCTGGGTCAAAAGCTGGAGCACTACCCCATACTCCAGCGCGCGATACGTAGATTAAATCCCATGTAGTTGTACATGTGAACTCGGTTTCTCCAGTTATTTCTACAATACCTCCAACCAAGTCCGAATGACCTGTGATACTATAACTACGAGTAGCGACCTCACTTGAAGTAACTGAGATGTACCAGTATCCCTCTGTTTCTAAGAATGATGCCTCGACGTCATTGATGTATATTTTTCCATCACTATCTGTGAACAGCGAACCACTATAGCTTCTTCGTACGCGAAACATGACATCAACTGCCTCATTAAGATCCACTCTATCCCGTTCGGACTCACTCCAGAACACCTCAAGTTCATCCCAAATGATGTACTCAACATTTGTATTGCTGATGAGTGTCACACTATGACCAACTGGAATGGCTGATTCACAAAAGTATGCCCTACGACCTACAGTGTAATATTGATAAGTTGAGTCATTAAGTTCCAATCTTCCTGTATATGGCGTGCCATCAAAATCGAAAGATCCAGTAACAGAAATGGACGCATTGACTCCAACAGAAATGTAATTCTCATCAACTGATATTGTCACAGTCACAGAGTCCCAAGTGACATAGGTTTGTCCGCTGAAGCGGATATATGTGATATTATAGGTGTCACCAAATGCTGATTCACAAATGTATCCTTTCCTTCCGACTGTGTAGAGTATATACACTGTATCATTTAGAGTCAGAGTACCATCGTACCACTTACCATCGTAGTCATAGAGAGCATATACATGAATGGATGCGTTTTGACCCACATTGATGTGTGGGTAGTAGTTCATGACATATACTCGAAGGGAGTCCCAAATAACGAATTCTTCTGCACTATATCCTATCACTGTGATGTCATGAGTTCCACCTGAGGCAATTGAGGCTTTATAACCACGACGACCAACAATGCTATACTGATAGACCGTGTTATTCAGTGTTATAGTTCCATCATAGGGTGAACTATCGAAGGCGTAGATTGCTGAAACCCATATTGTTGCGTTCTCTCCAACATTGATGCGGTTGTCTGCAACAATAATAGTCACTACCACACTGTCCCAGATTATGTAGTCAGCATCATTCGTGCTGATGGTTGTAATGTCGAAAGTATCTCCGAAGGCTGACACAACAGTGTAGCCTCTCCTACCAACAGTGGAATACTGAAAGATAGTGTCGTTCAGCAGAAGAATTCCATCGAATATTGAATTATCAAAGGTATAATGAGCTGATACATAGACTGAGGCATTTTCCCCTATGTCAATTCGTTGATCCCCTGTTGTTATTGTGATGTCAATCGAATCCCAGATTATTGATACAGGGATGCCAGAGTCGAAAGCAATAATCCCTTCCACGAAGTCATCAATATCAGATACAACGAATGATAGACGAGCAACTGTTGCAGAGTCAACATCTAAGAACCATACCTGAGTCAATGGGTTCCACAACATTGGAGTTCCATTCAAGTACACTAGACCTCGCGCACCAGTCAAAAAAGTCCCATCATATTCATGCACTGCAGACAAGCTCACACTCTGTGTGGTGCCTATGTTGCATCGATTATCAGTCACAAGATAACTTGTCACCAGAATTCTGTCCCAAATGACAACTGCAATATCGTTTGTTCCGATAATTGTGATTCCATGCGAATCCCCAAAGGCTGCAATCACAGTGTATGCATGGGATGAAGGAGTCGAGTATAGGAAGGTTGTTGAATTTAACAGTAATTCTCCATCAAACAGTACTCCATCTGATTCATATGTTGCTGAAACTAATATTGTTGCATTCTCGTTGACACTGATCCTATTATCAAGAACGGAGATACTAATCTTGAGTGAATCCCATGTCATCGATGGTGAAGCAACACGTTGGTCATATTGGATAATGCCATTCGCATCAACTCCAGTAACACTCCAAACCAGTCGCATAACACTTGCACTTGACCAAGTGAAATCTATCCAGCCAGTGGCATTGATTGCGTAAGCAGTCATATTGACATAGAGCGTCCCTGAGTCAACTACACTTCCGTTTGTTGACCACTCGCAATGGAAGAACACAGTCACAACCGTTCCAATGTTTGTTCTTCCATCAGCATCATTTGCGAATGCTGTATCAATGACAACCACAGGACGCTCAGTCCATGTGACCATCAATGAATTCGCACTATAGACTTGCAGTCCATACTGATCATCTCTAGCCGCCGTCACAGTGTATTGCCAGCCTGCATCAATTGGACCATCCCAGACATCAGAGAAATTACCAGTTGCAAACAGCGAACCGTTT
>LRSL01000071.1 GCA_001563335.1 Candidatus Thorarchaeota archaeon SMTZ1-45
TGTTTCACATTGAGGAACGAAGAGATCCGATTCCTGAAAATGTAGAAGTCTACAAGAAACAATACCCTATCTTTAACAAACTCATAAGCACTGAGATGGGAAACATACTAGAATCAATATCATAGAAGAAAACCCAGACTCCTCGAAATCTTAATCAAAATTACCATGATACCTATCAAGGGGTATTTCGTGTGGAAGAATTCAAAGAAGAGTCCTTAAGAGCTCGTTTTATTATTGTAATAGTGCCAAATCTGATTTTCTTTGTCACTTTGATTATCTCGATATTGCTGGTGCTGCAACTCTCACTTCCATGGTTTCTCTTTCTTGGAATGGAACTACTTCAACTCCCTCGGCTAATTGAGTTGATTGTAGGACAGGTCTTTGTGATACTCTGCGTAGGTCTAGAAGCATGGGGTGTTACATCAATTAGTATGAATCGAGCACAAGGTAGCGATATTGGTGTCAAAGGATCATCATTAGTTACTACTGGTGCATACTCATATTGTCGACACCCAATTACTCTTGGCTTTGCTTTTGGGACTCCTGGATTTGGACTTGTTTTTGACTTTGTCCCTCTCCTAATTAATTCAGTTCTCTTCATACCAATCATGATTGCATTACTCATTTATGAAGAACGGGAGCTTCTCAATCGATTTGGAAACGAGTATATGGTATACAAGCAAAGAGTTCCGCTTCTTATTCCAAGAAAAAGGATATCTTAGAGCTTCACTCATCATCTTGTTGGTTATCTTCCCATATCCGACCAAAGAATATGAGTGCCAGAACGAGTTCTGATCCTGATACATTGCGAGCAATATATTCAATCGATTCGCTGATTCTGTTCTCTTGATCCCATGCGTTTCTAGCGAGGTTAATGATATCTTCAATGCGGTGATCAGGGATATCAAGTGCTTGGTGGAGTTGCTTCACATTGTGATCCTCAATAACAAGTGTACCGAGGTCATATGTGGGCATAATTAAGATCACCACCCAAAATGATGAAAATCTCCTTTTAATGTAATCTTGGCTATCTCCTATCTTTTGATATTCTAATCCAATCCGAAACCTTAGTATTGCACGTAGTTCAACACCTATAGGTGAACCTAGAATACTCACTCTTAGGAAAAGATATTCATGAGCGAGTCTGAGTTTGATGTTGTAATAGTTGGTGGTGGAAGCACCGGTACAGCTGTAGCCCGTGATTGTGCATTGAGGGGTCTTAAGACTCTTTTACTTGAGCGTGATGATATTGCATCTGCTACTGTGGGTACTTGTGCGGGAATGATATCTTCTGGTCTCAAATATAGAGGCGAGCCAGATATAATGAAGATGTCCTCAACAGAGGTTGTACATCTAAATCGCATAGCACGTCACATAATAATGAAGAATCCCATTGTTGTTCCACTTCTCGATTTGAATGATGTCGCTAGTGATGGAGAGTACATAGAGGCCTATTCGGAACACGCTGAGGAACGAGATGTTCCAGAAATGATGTTTATCACACCAGAGGCAACACGTGAGATTGAACCAATGATACATCCAAACATCATTGCTGGTGTTTACTACGAGGAATTCTTCATCGACCCTTTCCGTTTGTGCCTTCTTCAAGCTCTTGATGCAAGAAAGCATGGAGCAAAAATCAAAACTTATTGTGAAGTAATTGGTTTTAATATCGTAAGAAATGAGGTTCAGGAAGTTATCTTCTATAACCGAATCACTGGAACAACAGAGAAAGTGAGTGCAAAGATAGTTGTAAATGCTGCTGGTCCATGGGCTCATAAGATTGCTAGAATTTGTGGTGCTGAGCTGGATCTTCGACTCAACAAAGGGGCTCATGTAATTCTTGACAGACGAGTAGTTAATGTTGGGATTACCTCAAGGGCAATCGATGGTCGTTGGATCTATCTTTTTCCTCATGAAAATACGACATTACTTGGTACAACCGCATTAGATACATGGGAAGACCCTGATACATTGGTGGCATCCTTTGACGAGATTGAGTATCTTTTGAAAAGCATTGAGATTGTCATTCCCTCTATTCGTGAAGCACGAATAATTAGAACGATGGCTGGAGTACGCCCTCTCGTGCCTGATTGGAAAGTTCCTGAGGATAAGGTTACGCGAGGCTATCAAGTTGTTGATCATAATAATGGCTTGATTAGTTTCACAGGCGGAAAACTAGTGATGTGTAGGCATATGGCTGAAGCAGTCACTGACCTTGTATGCTCAAAATTGGGAATGCATGCGATATGTACAACACACAAGAACCCACTCCCTGGAAATGAAAGCGATGTTGACATCGAATCATTATCTGTTGAATTCGGTGTCGCTATGCATGCATTGGAGCGGATGCGTGCTCGTCGTGGTACAGAGATATTAAAGATTCTTGAATTGACGAAAGACCATCCAGAATGGAAGACCACCATATGCACGTGCGAACCAATTATTGAAGCAGAGATGCGTTATGCAATTCGGGAGGAGTTTCCTCAAACTCTGAATGATCTTCGCCGTAGACTGCGTTTAGGCACTGGACCATGCCAAGGAACATTTTGCACATACAAAGCTGCCTCTATACTCGCTGAGGAATTGGATCTAGAAGGTGATGACTTTCTGGTAGATATACTTGATTTCAGGGCAGAACGATGGAAAGGCATTCGACCGTCAATGAGAGGTGAACAGTTAGCACAGGAAGAATTAGCTCAAGGCATGTATTCATGTGTGGGAAATCTGGATCAATCTGATGTTGATTACGACCTAAAACCATGGGAGGAGGGAGGATAGATGGATACTGAATGCGACCTTCTTGTCATTGGTGGAGGAATGGCTGGTCTTGTTGCTGGTAGTATCGCTTCAATGGAGGGTGTTTCTACTATTATCCTTCGCAAAGGACAAAGCGCTACAGCATATTCATCTGGTGCTGTAGATATTATTGGGTATCTTCCAGGCACATCTGAACCATTCTCATCTCCTACCGAAGGACTCGCAGTTATTGCTGGAGTCTACCCACTTCATCCCTACAGTATTGTTGGATACAATGAAGATGTTGAAACAGAAAATATTGTCAGTGAAATCATTAGAAGAGCCCAAGATGCTATTACTTGGCTGAAGATAAATCTTGAAAATACTATTACTCCACTGATAGGAACCTTTGATTCGAATATCTATCCTATCACCGTTTTAGGAACGACAAAACCAACATGTCTGATTCAAAAGACAATGCATTCTGGAACACTTCAAGAGTGTGAAGATTCCACTCTTCTATTTGCTGGAATCAGAGGTTATGCTGACTTCAATCCATCAATCGCAGCCAAGACCTATCTTGAAGACAGAATTGCTATTGGTAAACCGCCTCGTAAGGTTGGACGATGCGTTATACAAATCACTCCATTTGGAAAGCCGTTCAATCTGTCATCTATTGAGATAGCTAGACATTTGGACCATGAGAAATCCATTGAGGAAATTGCGAAGCAATTGAAAAAACAGGTGGACCAACTAGGGGCTAGTCATGTAGCAATTCCCCCTGTGCTTGGTCTTAGAAATGCTGTAGCAAATAAGAAGATACTAGAAGAATTGATTGAAGCTGATGTCTTTGAATTATTGGGTTTTCCACCATCTGTTCCTGGTCTACGGCTTCAAATTGCTCTGGAAGAAATCTACAGAAGGAGTGGTGGCAAGTTATTGGTTGGTCACGAAGCAATAAGCTATTCTAAGACCGGAAACAAATTGAATTATGTTACAGCTAGAGCTCCTCGTCGAGAGCTAAGAATTAATGCGAAAGCTTTCATCCTTGCCTCAGGGAAATTCATTGGAGGTGGGTTGAGTGGCGACTTATCCGGTATGCATGAATCTGTTTTTGGACTGATGACTATCACTGGTGCATATCTCTTAGCCCGCGATATTATACCTTCACGGATGACAAACCGTGTTGCAATAAGTCCAGAAGGACAACCTGTCTATTCATGTGGACTATCTGTAGATCCATTCTTTCGACCTGTGAGAGAGGATGGTGTGGAATGGGCTTCAAACCTCTTTGCTGCGGGGTCAATATTAGCTGGATATGATTATTCCACTGAGAAGAGTGGACTAGGTGTTGCTGCCACAAGTGGCTATTCAGCAGCTAGGAGTGCAATTGACTTCATCAAGGAGGTGAATTGAGGTGAATGAAGATGAAGCCTATGATTATGTAAAGAGTACGCTTAAGAAAGAACGAATTACTCCTTATCGTCAAGAAGAGCTTGAGTATGTTAAATCTGTAGAGAACTGCATAAATTGCGGGCTCTGTATAAACCATTGTCCAGTTGTAGCTGCAGTTGGAGTAAACCGTTTCAGTGGTCCTCGAAGTATCGCTGTTGAATTGAGTCGGTCACCTCCCGAATTCTGGTCCACTGCAGACATTGTATACTTGTGCACCGGATGTGGGACATGTCGTGAAGTTTGCCCTAAAAACGTCAATATTCCTGAAGTGGTCAATATCATACGCTCAAGAATATTCGACCACCGACCTGATTTAGTTCCCAAAGGACTCTTTATGGTTCGTGAAATCCTTACTAAACATGATTTGGCATTCGAACCCTGGGAGGACAAGGATGAAAAAACAGAAAGCAGAAACATGCGACTTGAACGACTCAGGATCCCTTTTGTACCTGACAAATTTCTTGAAAATGCTGAGATAATATTCTATCCTGGTTGTCAAGCAGAGGAACGCGCTCAGGAGGTTCGTGAAGCGGCAAAGATAATCTTGGACTATTTCGATATTGAGTATACCCTGCTAGAGGACATGTCTTGTTGTGGACTTCCTGCTCGATTGATTGGTGATGAAGAAACTGCAAGATCATTAGGAATGCAGCTCAAAGAGAAGGTAACGAAGCTTGGAGCAAAAAAGGTGGTTACTACATGCGCTGGATGCACATCAAACCTGTCCGAAATTTCATACAACTATGATTGGGGCGTCGAAACTGTCCATATTTTAGAATTCATAGCCGAGGACATAGGGTTAGAACGATTGAAAGAAGCAACTCACAGAAGTAATGAATTAGCTGACGTGCATGTCACTGTTCATGATCCCTGCCATCTAATTAAACACACATCACGACAGATAATGGAACATGCACTAAACATACTACGTCTGCTGGATGGAGTAAGAGTTACAGAGTCTGAAGCTTATGATTCATGTTGTGGTGGAGGAGGATTAGTTTCCTACCATGCTAATGATGTGGCTACTGCAGTTGTCAAAGAGAACCTAGAAGCAATCGAGAAAACAGGTGCGGACAGACTGGTGACTCCTTGTCCCTTGTGTACTGCACAGCTCGAAACTAATCTCTACAAAATAGGCAGTTCCGTTGAAGTTGATGATTTGACTGTGTTCATTGCTCAACGACTTCCTATGAAGAGGTGAATCATATTTGCTTGATAATAAAACAAGAATGAAGTTATTCAAGCGAATAACAAAGATTCTGAGCAACGAACATGTCACCATGCATGAAACTGACCAGATACTAAATGCACATGATGCATGGCCTCTGAGCGAAGCGAAAATTCGATCTGGAGAAGTTCTCCCCCTTGCTGACCTAATCGTATTTCCTGAATCCGTTGATGAAGTTTCAAAAATTCTTGTTATTGCTAATGAGCTGAAACTTCCAATTGTTCCTGTTGGAGGTGGCGCAGGGACATGTGGCGGCACGTTACCTATCTATGGCGGAATTCAACTAGACTTGAAACGTATGAACAAAATCATAGAAATCGATCATAAGTCTATGTTAGTACGAGTTCAAGCAGGAGTCATTGGAATTGACCTTGAGGAAGAGGTAAACCGTTTAGGTTATACAACTGGTCATACACCAACTTCACTTCGTGCTTCAAACATTGGAGGATTTATTGCAACAAGATCAGGTGGCTCAATGTCCTCTCTATATGGGAAGATTGAGGATTTAACATTAGGCCTTCAGGTTGTGCTACCTAATGGTTCTATTATTGAAACAAAGGCTATTCCACGACATTCCGTTGGTCCTGACCTTCGTCAATTATTCATTGGCTCAGAGGGAACCCTAGGAATCATCACAGAAGCAACCATGAAGCTTTTTCCATTACCTGAAGATAGAAGGTTCAGGAGCGTTAGCTTTCCTGATGTACATAGTGGACTTGAGGCAATTCGCAAAATCTTTCGAGTAGGTATTCTTCCATCTGTTGTGCGCCTCTATGACCCTGAAGATGCTGCATTCAGCTTCTCTATGCACTTTGAGTTTGAAGAGGGACACTGTATGCTTCTTCTTGCTTTTGATGGAGCTAGTAAGAAAATAGACATCGATGAAAAGCAGGCTGTTCGAATTTGTCTAGAGGAGGGAGGAACAGATCATGGAGAAGGACCATCCAAACGATGGTGGGAACATCGATATGACATGTACTATCCAACTCGTTTAACTACTGCTGGATTTGCAATAGGTGATACTATCGATATCGTAGCCACATATGATAAACTAGAGAGTGTCTATTATGCGATGAAGGATGCCATGGAAGCAGAAGATGCGGTAGTCATGTCTCATTTCTCACATATGTATCAGAATGGCGGTAGTATCTACATGATCTTCTTTACTTCACAACCCGATGCAGAAACTGCTTGGGCTACTTACAAGAAAATCTGGGATGCTGGCGTATATGCATGTCATCGTGAAGGAGGTACAATGAGTCATCAACATGGAGTTGGACTCTCCCGTAGTACTTATACCGAAGATGAATTGGGATCAAGTTTTGGTGTATTGAAGAAAATCAAAGAGGTTCTGGACCCCAATTGTATAATGAATCCAGGAAAACTTGGGTTGGGGGTGCGTAAATGATAGAACAAGACAAAATAGCTGAGCAAGTACGAATGTGCGCAGCTTGTCCAAAGATGTGTCGACATGTATGCCCAACATTCTTCGCATGGAGATCAGATGCTCCAACACCTCATGGTCGTGCTCTATTGCTTCACCAAGAAATTGTCGGAACTCGTAAAATAGATGAACGTGGAGTGGAGGTTTTATACCAATGTCTTGAGTGTAGTCATTGCCTTACTTGGTGCAAACCTGAGATTGACATAGCTACATTTGTTGAACTTAAACGACAAGAACTAGTAAAATCGGGGCAACAGCCTAAGGGTATATCGCAGCTGACAAGTCTGGTATCTGCAATGCACAATCCCTTTGACGAAGACCACTCTAAACGAAATATGTGGATTAAAATTAGTAAATCGAAGGGACCTAAGGTCTTGTATTTCACCGGATGCACAGCAGCTTATAGAGAGAAAGATAGTGCTCAAGATACTGTATACCTTCTTGAGCTTCTTGGATATTCTGTAGAAGTCACGCCTGATGAATGGTGTTGTGGCAGTCCACTTATCAGAACAGGAGATATTGAAACAGGGCTTAAACAAGCAGCTCATAATGTTGAGGTTCTGAACCGTGTCGATGCAGAAGAGATTTTGGTCACTTGCCCTGGATGCTATCGTGTCCTTACGACTGATTACACTGAGAATGGATATGTACTCAATAAACCGGTCCTACACATAAGTGAATTCTTGGCTAAATCCTTGGATAAACTTCCAGTAGGAAAATGCGATAGGCTCGTTTCATTTCACGATCCATGTCATCTTGGTCGTCACTCTGGCATTTATCAAGCACCTAGAGATGTGATTACGCAAGTATGTGGCGTTGCTCCGGTCGAAATGGATCGGAACAAAGAGAACGCAATGTGCTGTGGAAATGGAGCAGGACTTCGGACCTTATTTCCAGAGTATGCAAAGAAGATAGGCGCTGAACGAATACGTCAAGCAAAGAATGTTGACGCGAAATATCTTGTAACATCCTGCCCATTTTGCAAGGAAATGTTAGACGCACAATCAGATGAATTACTCACAGTTCTTGATTTACCAGAATTTGTAATGCAGTTTGGCAAGGGCCGCGATGTGAAAACAGATTAGGAAATGAAATCAGGTTTCTGTGACAAAGATGGACGCTGAAGAAGTACTTCGACTCAAGGTACGTTTGTTAACAGAAGGTGCTAGTCTTCCTGAAGGTCATTATAAAGGTCGAAAGGGCGGTGCAGGACCAGTTGGTGGAAGGTATTTCATTCTTCCAAACAATCGGCCTTGTGGAATCCCAATAAGGCAGGGTGAAATGGCAAAGAAGTACAAATCTGCATCACTTGAACCAACGGATGATCCAAGAATTTGGATTTATGATAATGAAATTGAACTAAAAAGTGTTCCACGACCTAGGTTCTATAACCGAAAAACCGAGGATGAAGTTCCATACTATAAGATTGCATTACTGCATGGTTCTAAAACCCTAGCCACTACAGTATATCAAGCATGTAGATATTGGAAAAATGGGGCTCAGTGCAAGTTCTGCACAATCCCCACATCACACCTGTCAGATGATACCATTCTAGAAAAAGCTCCTGAACAAATTGTTGAGGTACTACTTGCAGCAATAGATGAGGGTGTTGTTGCTGATGTTCTATTAACAACGGGAACTCCTGACACTCATGATGTTGGTCTAAAGCGTCTGATGAGTATACTTGAAGCCATTAGGGAAGTTAGTAGCATTCCAATTGGTATTCAGTTTGAACCTCTTGTGGATAATAATATGATTCGAGACGTGTGGAATGCGGGTGCGAACGCAGTTGGAATTCATATTGAAAGTGCGGATGAAACCATTAGAGAAGAAATGTGCCCTGGCAAGTTCCAATATGGTTCTCTAGAGATGTACCATAGAAGTTGGCAATCAGCGCTTCAGTACTTTGGGAGAGGCAATGTCAGCACATTTTTACTACATGGACTTGGAGAGGATACTGGTCGAACACTATCACTTGCGCAAGAACTTGCTGAGGTGGGTGTACTCCCTGTTATTACTCCGGTTCGTCCATCACATGGAAGTCAATTAGCGAACTATATTCCTACATATGTTGACAATTTGGAAAACTCCATTGACCTTTACAAGAAACTTGGAATCATTCTATACATGAACAGATTGAACCCTGAAAACACAGCTGCTGGCTGTCACAAATGTGGTGGTTGCACACCGGACCAAGAAGCATATGACTGGGCAGCTGAAAATCAGAGTTGATGCATAAACCTAGAAGTTATAGCCCTGAACACCTCCTGTATCTGTCGAGAATCATGGAAGAGTATCCTGCTGAAGAAATCCGAGTCATTGAGTTTGAAGAAGAAGATGCAAATGATATAGCAGAGCTTTTTCGACAGGTTTGGCCGCTGGCTGTTGAGTATCCTGAGCACTGGCGAAAAAAGAGGATTTACACTCCTGAACAAATTATCAATGAAATGAGGAATGGATTTCACTTCTTCGGAAGTCGGCTTCAAGGACAGATTGTAGGGGTGTATAAAGCAAAGATAACCGACAAAGGTCTCTATGGAGAGCATCAAACTGTCCGTCCTGAATGTCGTGCAACAGGACTTGCATCTGCTATGTACATTCAGTTTGCAGAATATGGAAGAGCTCATGGATGCAAGCGGAATTATTGCAACATTTTAGTCGGACAGGAAATTGGTGAAAAGCTCATGAAGAAGTTTGGTTTCCGACCTTGGGGAGAACCATATGAGCAAGCAGAGGGAATGCTAGTTCAGATGTATGAACGTTCTTTGTGATTTCCTTCTTCTAGGCTGGTAGATGCAAATACTTCAGATATGTAAGAACTTCATAGAAGTATTTACCTCCAAAAAGACCACTGGTCTTTAATCCTCCTAGGTGTGGATAATAATCGTCAAAATGTAAATGGTCTGTATTCACTGCAATACCTGGTGCTTCTATTTCATCAAAGAAACGCTGCCATATCTCAGGGTCCTCACTATAAACTGAAGTTCGAAGGCCGTATGGTGTGTTGTTTGCCTGAGTAATTGCCTCTTCAAATGAATTGATTTTCATAATTGGTAAAACTGGTCCAAAAGTTTCATGATACCACATTTTGCAGTCCAATGGAACATTGCTAAGAATCGTTGGTTTTAAGAAAAGACCAGAATCATCACGCTCCTCCTGAGCATTTAATCGATATCCTCCTGATTCTAGTTTTGCACCCTTACTTAGCGCCTCATTTATCATGTCGATATTCTGATAAAGTGCACGTGTACCAATGACTGGCAAATCTGTATTTGGATCTTCTGGGAGACCAACGGTCAATTTTTGGCTCTTCTCTATGAGGGCGTCAATAAAATCATCATAAATTGTTTCATGTAAGAATAGTCGCTTTGCTGCCAAACAAATCTGTCCCGAACCAAAGAAACGCGCATGACTTACATATTCCGCCACTTTTTCTATCTCAACATCTTTCCACACAAGACTGGCACCACTTCCAGCTAACTCTGGAATGAAATGTAGCCCTCTTCTTATAGCTTGAGACATTAATTTAAGACCAATATCTGAATCACCATAGTATACCATTGCATTCAGTGGAGACTCATTCACCATATATTGTGCAATACTTTGAGCTGGTCCAATTACAGACTGAAATGCACTTTGTGGGAAGTCCAGTTCATTCATCGCTTCCGTCAATACATATGCTAGCTCCATATTAGTGAGAGGCATCCGCGATGGAGTTCTTGTGACCGTCGCATTCCCAGCCCAGTAACTGGAAAGAATTGCCATTCCACCTAACCCAATTGCTACATTATAGGGTGGAAAAATCCCCACAGCCCCGAATGGATAGCGACTGAGGATAGTGCGTTCTCCTTCTTTTGAGCAAGGAATCTCCTTTGACTCAATCTTGGAAGTTGCGAACTCTATGTGGTCTTTGTATAGTGTTTTGAATACTCCTGTCGCTTGCCAGTCAAACAACTTCACGGGAGTACCCTCAGCAATCCCAATCTCCTTGAAGTTGTCAAAATGCTTCCAGAGTATCTCTCCAACTTTGATAAGACTTTCAGCTCGTTCTCTGAGCGTAAGACCCTTTCCCTTCTCGTTATACTCTCTATGCATTAGGTGACGAACGGAGTGAGCTTCCTCACATGCCTCAACTGTTTCCTTTACTCCACCTATGGCATACTCAGCAAACATCATTTCCTGAATTTCATCTCTCGAAGCTTGTGGATATCCATGTACTCTGATGTAATCCTTTAGCAACCGTATTTCAGGTGTCTTGCTTGGAAACTGATTTGAAAAATAACGAGCCGCAAACCTGCTTAATGATCCCTGCTCTTTGAGAGCCATTGCATAAAGAAGTCTAGGATCCCCAATCACTATGTTCATGTTTGGAAAGAAACTAGTCTTTCCCTCAACAGGTTTTAATATTTCACCCTTGATGAGATGCCCAAAGAAACGCATTAGAAATTCAGTTCTCCTTTGATTTGTGTGTTCCAGTCAGTTTTGGTCGGCGAAGAGAGGAGATTTAAGAGCTTCTAATCTGGGAACATCGATGGTCCTAATCAAATCTGTCTTGAGGTGTGTTCAAATGACAATTATGAATGATGAAGAATTGCTATATACAAAGGAAGAGCTTGAATTTCGCCTAAAAGTACGTGAGTGGGTGGAAAAAGAAATCAGACCTCTGGCAGATAAGATAACAGATCCAGATTTTGACTATCGCAACTTTTTCAGGAAACTAGGTGAATTTGGTCTTTCAAGACTCTTGATACCCAAGAAATATGGTGGTTCTGAAAAACCATTCATGTATCAGCTACTCGCTGGTGAAGAAATCTCTGCAGTTTGCCCCTCTGCAACCATGATGTTTGGAGCAAGTTGCACTCTCTCAGCAATTCCAATACTTCGATTTGGAACAGAAGAACAAAAGGAGAAGTATCTAGTTCCATTAGCAAAGGGAGAGAAAATTGGCGCATTGGCTATCACAGAACCGAAGGTAGGTAGTGATACTGCTGGGATGGTTACAAGCGCAAGATGGGACGAGAGCGAAGATTGTTGGATTCTAAATGGTGAAAAACGATACATAACAAATGGTAGCATCGCAGATCAGATTGTTGTTTTTGCTATCACAGATTCGACAGTTGAAAGTAAGAGCGGCATGTCCGCCTTCATCATTGAAACCTCATGGAATGGATTCAAGGTTGAGAAAGACTTCAACCTGATGGGACGTGATGGAGTTCGCGTTTCTCATATCAGCTTCAGTAATCTAAAGGTGCCTAAAGATAATCTTCTTGGAAAATTGAATCAAGGTTTTCTAATCCTGATGAATGAACTAGATTCTGAAAGGGTTGGGATTGCTGCTGAAGCAATTGGTTGTATGCGGACCCCGTTCGAGATTGCTGTAAAATATTCTCAAGAACGTGAACAGTTTGGTCAACCGATTTCGCGTTTCGAAGCTGTTTCTTTCAAGGTTGCTGATATGGCTATGAAAATGCGAGCTGCAAGATTATTGCTAATTTCAGCGGCAAGAATGATTGAGAAGGACTTCCCATGTACAAAGGAAGCTACAATTGCAAAGCTCTATGCAAGCGAGGTATCAGTGGAATGCTGCGATATGGCAATACAGATTTGCGGAGGTGCTGGATATGTCAAAGATTTCTACCCTCTTGAGAGATTCTATAGAGATGCTCGTTTGGGTACAATAGGTGGTGGAACTTCGGAGATTTTGCGGTTCCTCATTCAAAGAGAGGTCTACATAGAGAGCAGACGCGACTCATCTGTCCGTGTATCACAAGAAGTTGACGACTTGGATTTTGATGTTATGATGAGTAGCATCCCAAATGGATTTAGACCAGACCGTTCTGAAGGTGTATCAGCCATCATTCATTTCGATTTTGATGACACTGACTCATGGATTCTGAAGATTGATAATCAGAAATGTGTAATTGAAAAGGGGGAAATTAACAAACCAGACATGACTGTAAAAACTGACTCCTTTACCTGGCGCAATATTCTACTTGGAAAACTTGATGCTATGCAAGCAATGATGACTGAGAAAGTCGCTATTGATACTGATGATATGGAACTTCTGATGAAATTTGCTAGAATGTTCAGATTCACTCCAGACATACTCCGAGGAGTGACCAAACTTGAAGAACATAAAGATGTGAAGAAGGAGGTTGCTGAGGAGTCAAAGTTTGAACTCGGTAAGAGTTTGGATGAGCTCGAAATAGGGGACACCGCAGAATCCACAATGTTGGTTACAGATGAACACATCCAATTGTATGCAGAAATGTCAGGAGATTATAATGCACTTCATATGAATGACGAATATGCAGCTACGACAATGTTCGGAAAACGAATTGCGCATGGACCCATTGGTGGTGCTTTGGTTGCAAGGATAATTGGCACACAATTACCTGGACTGGGAACTTTAGCATTCAATATGAAAGTCAATTTCAAAGCACCCGTCTATCCTGGTGATGAGATTCGGGCAGTCGTTGAGGTTACAGAAAAGGTGCCAGAAGACAATCTGTGTCGGCTTAAATTCGATGTCTACAATAATGATGGAATAATCGTTATGGATGGCTACGCTAACGTCATGCCTCCAATTAAATAATAAACAACAAGATTGAACAAGCAAGAATCCACTTCAATCAATAGTTATGAAATCTAAGGACCAATCTATTGACAGGAGCAATCATTCAGCAGGAAATGAAGATCTTGAAGCTCTGATACGATATGATGAATCAAGACTTTCAATGAAGTCATTACTTCGAGAAATACAAACCGCATCAGACTCTCAATATCATTCAAGGTCACTTCCACTATCTGTGATTAGATATAGAAATACAATCGATTACATTCTGACCAAGTCTCTAGGTCAATTGGATTTTAATGAGTTGAATTCATTTGATAGGAATTTTCTCCGTTTGGCAATCTATGAACTTAGATGGCTTAATGTAAATCTTGATCATTTCAAATCAAAATACCCTCAAATTACTTCTCGCTATGAAGAAGTGCTCAAGCGTTCACTTGTTTTTGATTTGGATGCCACAGTAAGGAAGCTACCACTTGTAAACCAGTACAGCCTGAAGTACTCACACCCGTCATTCATTGTGCAAACTCTTCTCGATAACATGTCATCTGAAGATTGCATTCATTTGTTGAAAAGCAATAATAGTTCGCGAGTTTATTACTTACGACCAAACAAGCTGCATGAAGGTTATAGCACATTCATTAATTCTCTGACTGGTGTTAAATTGGAACCAGACTCCCTTGTTCCTGAAATCTATCGTATTAATACAGGTATTGATGAAGTTGTCAAATCCGCTCTCTTCAGAGAGGGAAAGATATTGATTCAAGATAAAGCTAGCATTCTCGTTGTTAACGCGCTTGATCCTCATCCAGGACAGAAAGTGTGGGATGCTTGTGCAGCACCTGGAATGAAGACTCAATTAATTGCAGAGCGAATGAAAGGACATGGCTGTCTAGTTGCAAGTGATGTTTACCCACATCGTGTGAAAATGGCAAGAGAGCTTTCCAAGAAACTCAATACTGAACATACTGAATGGACTCACTCTGATGCAACAAGACCGGAATTCAGGGATGCGGATAAGATACTCATTGATGCGCCATGCACTTCAACTGGAATTCTTCAATCTTATCCTTCATTCAAATGGCGATTAAACAAGGAAGCACTCTTTGCCTTAATGGCTATCCAGAACAAGATTCTTGATGGTATTCTCTCTGCGTATTCTGAAAGACCAGGCACAGAAATAGTATATGCGACTTGTTCTATTCTACCGCATGAAGGTGAGTCACAAATAGATTCTGCTTTGGAGCGTCATAACATTGAACTGATGGACCCCCTCGACTATGGAGATTTTGGATATCCTAAGTTCAAATGTACTCAGAAAGTCCGCAGGGTTTTTCCTCACAAGCATGAATGTAGTGGATTCTTCATTTCTCGACTTAGAATCAAGCATTGATTCTTCGTTCAACCGACTCCATAACCCTTCTAGCAAACTCTCTGTCATCCTTGAAGGACCATGGAATCTCTAGAAACAGTTTGCTTGCTGTTATCATGAGGTCTTTGTCACGATTAATCTGAATCTTGAAGATTAATTTTGTCCATTCAAAACAAGGATGTTCTTGGAAAGTTTGATTTTCTCCTGATTCAGAGGCAATCTTTGCGAGATATGCCATTCCTTCTTTTGGCTTTCCAAGCATAAGATCCGCAAGTGCTCCCATGCAAGCAAGAGTCACTGCATTTTTTACCATTCCAGATTTAATGTAAGACGCGGCTCCATCTTTGTATTCTTCAGCCTTCTTTGAATAGAGAGAACGACCATGACTAATTACCAAATCTCTATTTTCATCTTTGGAACCTGCTTTTCTAAGTGTGACACCTCCCAGAACTGCTGCCTTTAGCTCTGCCTGCATTTCTGTTGTAGGTTTGAGCTTAGATAACTTGTCAATCTTCTCTATAAGGCTCTCTCCAGCTTTGACAAGTTCATGTTTTGTGTCTGGATTACTAAGAGAAGGATCCCTTTCAGCAATACCTTCTTCATATACACCTCTTGCTGTACAGAATAAGTCGTAAGCTTTCTCAATCAAGTCATTTTTGTATGCGAAGTTAATTGCTTTAATATAGACATCAATTGCATTGTCTATTTCACCCAGATTTTCAAACTGTGTTGCTGATTCAATCAACCAAGGGAATGCGTCTGTGCTATTCGAATCAATTGCGTCTTGCGCTCGTGCTAGAGAACTATAGGCATCAATACATATTGTAGCAAGCTCGGGTCTTTTGCATTTAGAATTGACTTCTACCTTTGGAAGTTTCTGACCCCGAAGCCTACAATATGGATCATCTTCTGATGCACCTAACCAAGTGCACCTTCCTTCAGTAGCCAAGCAGTTTTCACATCCAAGTAATCTATATCATGATTCCACTTGAATGTTAAAAAACCAACCCACGCTGTATCGTTATCTTTAACTGCAATTAAAAAAGGCAAAGTTTTGAGGTACTCACACTGGAAGATGATGACACGGAGCTTGCCATGATTAGGCGGAAGAAAATGGCCAAGTTAGTTGCCCGTGAAAAAATGATGCAGGAACAGAAGGAGCAAAAAATAAAGACAGAAGTCGAACGCGCAAAACTTCTCCAACGATTCTTGGCTCCCGATGCTATAACGTACCTCTCTATTCTAAAAAAGAACGAACCTCATATAGGTAAAAGAGTTGAAGACATTCTTCTTTATCTAATAGTTTATAGAGGCCTACGTCAGACAATCACTCAACTTGACATTCGCTATGTCGAACGTCAAGTTAAAGGTGAAGGCCCAACAATTCGTGTCCAACGTGATGGAGAAACATCTGACTTTGGTTCTTATGTACGAGAGGCCATAAGAGAGAGTTCAAATGATTCCAATAAAGATTAAACCATTGAATTTGCTCGTCCTCTCCAGTCTCTAATCATGTATCTTAGCTCTTCAACACTGCCTATCTGTTTCTTCCAAGAATCTGCAGTGCGTCTCATCTGAAAAACAAGAGCTCCACCTCGCGCAAGCTTTTGCTCAAGTATCTCAACTGCTGTTTCAAGTGCATTGACGATACTCTCTTGGTCATCTGTCTTTATAAGGAACTCTTCGAGACTCTCGAAGATTGCATCAGGTTCCATCGCAAACCACTCCTCTCTAGGAACTTGAATTTCTCTGTACTTTTTTGCTGGTAAAACGATGCTCCCATCTTTAACCTCAACCTCTCCAGCATTCT
>LRSL01000072.1 GCA_001563335.1 Candidatus Thorarchaeota archaeon SMTZ1-45
ACCCATTGGAGCTCCTCGTTCGGTTTCGAAGAATCCAGATTTATCCTCAGGAGCAGCTGTATCAGTTTCGATATCATGATCATGTTCGACATGGTGCTCCATCTCATGCTCAGCATCGTGTTCAACATCATGTTCTACATCATGATCCATATCGTGGTCCACGTCGTGGTCTACGTCATGGTCTAAGTCATGATCTAGTTCGTGGACTGCAACTCCATGATCAACATCATATCCATGATCTAGGTCGTGATCCATCTCATGCCCAACATCATGGTCGATGTCATGATCAACATCGTGATCTATATCGTGCTCAACATCATGGTCGATGTCATGATCAACATCGTGATCTATATCGTGCCCAACATCATGGTCGATGTCATGATCAACATCGTGATCTATATCGTGGTCAACATCATGGTCGACGTCATGGTCTACATCATGCTCAACATGTCCATGATCGGAAATAGCTGAAAAAATCCGTCCTAATGCAAACATACCAAAAGTATAGAATAACCCAGCAATTAGTATACCAAACGATACCTCTCTAAGTAGTGCGGCAATTGCCACTAAATCCTGCATCTTCTATCGATTGACTCCTTTGGATGGAATGTAGACCCCACTGCTGGCTACTTGAGTAGCTATACTCATGAAGACAAATAAACCTGAGCAACTCTTAGTTCCTTGGAATACGATCTGATTCATTTTCTATTTGGATATTTCTTGATATTTTTGCACTCGGATTGACAAACCTGCTTGACTTTATTGAAACATCGGATATATCGAGTTTCTTTTGGGTTAACCTGATTTGAGATGTTTCAATTTGAAAGGCAATCAACACGACAAGAAACAAGAGTGCTGGGTATAAACTCAGTGGGAAGAGCCTGGTGCTATATGACAATATGTCTATACCAACTCTAAATGAGAGAGCAATTATCAAGGTCCTTCCAGATATCATTATGATTTCAGTAGCTGTCATCCTTTTACTACTAAACTCCAAGCAATTTCCAACAATTCGGAGTCCAAGGGATATGATGAGAAGCATATAGGAAGAAATGTATCCAATTAAGTAATATAATATACCAAATGAACCAAAATCAAGGAAAACTAGATGATATTGTTCCACCAGATAGCTTTGATTCAGCCAGATGCCATTCATAAGAATAAATCCAGAGAAAAGAACTATTGATATTACAAGGTCTCCGACTGCTTCAAACCTTGACCTTTTCCCAATGATGTCATTTGTCCGTCTATTACTTATACTCCAACGACGAAATAGGAAATATAAAACAACAGGACTCAAAAAAATAGGTCCAAAGAAAATTGCAATCCAAACCGGAGCAAACCATGGTGTGTATATATTTTTGGATATCATTAAGCAATAAGTTGGAATTATTGTGAATAACATAATCCATCCTATAATCTTGAGAGTGGTTGCACCAGCAGCATTTGCAGTCTTTTGCAGTAGTTTATCAGTAAATTGTTTGGATGCTGTTGGTTGAAACTCAGCTGCTTCCAACCAGAAATCGCCTCCACGGATGACCAGCTGGAAAAACAATACTGATCCCCAGACTACTGAGTAAATCCAGATAAATGGTAGGAACGAGAAAGATCCAATTGCATAATGAGCAAACCAAATTTGAGAGCTATCAATGAGGAATAAAGCAATGATTGTTGTTAATAGTTCACGTTTGATGTAATCAGCTGGGTTCAAAGAGCTCATACGACTTCCACTATAGAATGCTTTCGCCATAAGAGCTACTGAGGTTGGAATTCCAATAAGAGGAATGTAATATGGACTTGGAACATAAAGGGTAGATAGGACAAATAAACCAACTCCAATCAGAGACCCAAGAATATCCACAGCAACCAAAATATTGGAAGGTTCTCTGATTACATTCTCTGGAAGTGTGAAGAACCTTTGTAGAAGTGGCCATTCAGGATAGCTACGTTTCCAGAGTACTACTTTTCTTCTTTTCAAGGAGTAGCTCAATAGACCTATTACAATCAAGACTAGAATAATTTGACAAGCGAGTGTTATCACTGTACCAGGTAACAACCAGATTGGTCCAAGAAGGGTAGATGCAAGGTTAATGAGTAACGACCAAACAGCTACAATTGATAATCCTTGAAGGAAGAAATTGAAATAAGATACTGTTGGATTTGCTCGAAGTTCATGTTCCTCAGTTGTTGATGGAGGTTCCTTCAACTGTTCTTGAGTTGGTTTATCACGAGAGGCTTCTTCATTTAATCTTGGAATTGTTTCTGGGAGCATAGAATATTTATATTCCTCAGCCACCTCGCTAGGGGCTCCAAATTGAGCAACTACTTTTTTTGCAGCTTGTAGAGTCAACTCCCCGTTGCCTAGATCGAATGCTGTTTCAATCATATAGGTTCTAAGCTCTGTTATCACATCATCTGAAATTGACTCTGGCAGATGGTCATTTACTAGCGATAGATATTCTTCAATGACTCGTTCCGGTTCCTCAGTCAATTCAACCCCGCCTCCTTTATCAGAAGCATTAACTGGTCGTTCATGCTTTGCCAACTCTTTACCATCCTCCGCAGAATTCTACGACCATCTCTGGTGACATAGTACAACCTTCTCCGTTTCCCTGATGAATCAGACCATCTTCCCTCCAAAATACCCCGCTTCTCCAATCTACGCAATAGAGGGTAAGTTGTGCTTGGTTCAAGCTGAAGTGAATCATACTCCTCTCCACCAAGCTTCTTCATGATGTCATACCCATACGACTCTCCATCGAGTATTATTGCTAAGATAGCTAACGATAAAGCACCACGCCGGATTTCCAATGACCATCGTTCGTATTCTATTTCAGGACCTGCATTGTCGCTATCCTCTGCCATTGGTCATCAATCTCCACTTACTATGTGCCACGATATAGTATGTGGTACGATATATATTTAACCCTTTCACATGAATAAACATGCCCCAAACACCTTAATATGGAAGATTTAGCATCGAACCACAGAGGTGCTCACACTGAGTATTGTAGACCATATTGCTTCACTACTTGATTCGGTGGATATAAAGTACACACGCGAAGACAATGTCTTGATGATGAGGTGGAAGACTGACCATTTCGAGGATTTGAAAATCAAGATTGTCACTAACAAAGACGAGTCATGGGCTTACATTGTTGCACCATTCACGAACTTCTATGAAGTGGAAGAAACCAAGAGAATGAAACTTGCATACGACATGTTGAAAGAATCTTGGAAAGCAAATGGTGTGAAGTTCGCTATTGATGATGACGATGATATCATTGTAATCGCAGAAACCAATGATACAGATCTGACCGGAGAGGAAGTAAGAACTCTCGTTGGTCATGTTGTACATGCCTGTGACACTTTATGGGAAATCTATCCTGCATGACTTGAATAGATCTAGAATTACGCTTGATACTATAGATGTATCGAGCATCACTTGATTTTGAATATTCGACATCTTCATAAGTTGCTTGAACAGAACCCCCCGCGTGAGCCAAATGACTGAGTCCGATTCTCATGAGCCGTTTCCTGCAGACAAGAGGGAGCGGTTAGTGAACATTTTCTATCCTAAGAGGGCTTCTTTCATCTTCTACTATGTCTTTGGCACAGTTGTTTTCATTGTTGGGCTAGGTTTCATGACTATCACATCTTATGGCGGATTAGGTGGCAATATAATCTCGTGGTCTATTAGCGCAGGTGCAATGGTCTTTGGAATCCTACTAGTGGCCTGGGCGGAGAGTAGACGTTGGTTCACCCTCTACATTATAACTACGTGGAATGTTAGAGTGAGGAAAGGTGTCTTCTCAAGAAAAACAAAGAGAATTTTTTATGATGAGATTGCTATCTTGCATTGCTCAGGACCTCCAGATGAGCGAAAAGTGGGCATGGGCGATGTTGAGATTTTCACATCTGAAGATGACGAAGCCCCTGCACTTGTCTTTGATGGAGTTCATAATCCCGATGGAGTTCGTGAGATTATTAGTAGGTTTATCCAGACAATTCCAGACCCATTGCCATGGGGGCATCTTGACCGGTCTTAATGGAGAATTCCTAAAACTGCATATTTCACGAAGATAAGTTATCTCGCAAGTGACCTTTATTATGGTCTGTTGACATAAGCACAAAAGAAATCAAGGCAAAATTACAGGTAATATTGGAGAGGAATTAGGTGACCAGGTTCACCCTAAGGTATGTAGCTTCGGATGGCGAGAAATACCAGGTCGAAAAAGATGATCATTTTACTGAAATCGACCTGTCAGAAACGAGTATAAAATCCATTAGCTTGGAACCTTTGGGTCAATGCTCAAAACTTGAAAAACTGAATCTCAATACAAATCTGATTGATGAGATTGACCTGACTCCTTTATCCTTCTGTTCAAGCCTGAAGATATTAAGCATGACCTCGAATGAATTAACTCAAATTGATATTAACCCTTTATCCAATTGCTTTGCTCTCCAAGCTCTTGAGATCTCAGATAATAGACTGACAGAAATTGACCTTTCTCCGTTGAGTAAATGCCCAGAATTGAGATGGTTATATATTTCTGACAATCGATTAAAGGAGCTAGATCTTAACCCACTTAGAGGTTTGTCAAAGCTACAATATTTAGTTCTTTCAGGAAATCTACTTCGTGAAATTGATTTGCGTCCATTAGCTCATGCTAGAGACCTACGATATGTTCATCTAAATGAGAACTCTTTCCAAACAATCGATATCTCAGTATTATTCCACTTTGACAATCTTGAATCATTCATCGTAGATGAGAGTGTTGTTTTGATTGCAAATCATAAGTTAAAACATCTTCACTACTTTCCGGATCCAATTAATGAGAGACTAGAAGAAGTCCAATGGTCTCATGAAGTTCCAGAATCCTCATCAACTAGCTAACGAAATAATACTTAACAATTTATGAATAAAACAAAAGCAGTGCAATTGCGAAAGTTTGGCTGGGAGTATATCCTATGGCTGAAATTCACATAACTTTCAAAATAGAAAATGGAGTTGAACTCTACCTAGAAACTCGAGATGATGTTACAGAGGTCGACTTATCTGGGCGGAATATTGTAGAGATAGATTTGTCGCAATTAATCAAATGCAAGACGCTAAGAGATGTTAATCTTTCAGCTAACTTAATACGGTCTATTGACCTAGGACCTCTTCAGGAATGTCCTAGTCTTGAGAAACTATTACTCGGATCAAACCTAATTTCATCAATAGATTTGACTGGCATTGAGAATTGTTCAAACTTAGACACATTCTCTCTTGAGATAAATAAGCTACAAAGGATTGACCTTTCACCATTAATGTCATGTTTAAAACTTCAAGAGCTAAATCTGCAACTAAACGATTTCATTGAAATAGATTTGTCGCCACTAAGAAAGTGTACTGCTCTGCGTTTTCTCAGACTGGATAATAACGAATTATGCAATATTGACTTGGAGCCTTTGTCGGGGTGTCCGAATCTTCAAGAACTCTTTCTCGAAGGTAATAATCTAGAAGAGATTAATCTTTCCCCATTAAAGACATGTGAGGCACTTGAGGGCTTATGGCTTCGTTCAGCAGGTATCCTCCAAATTGATCTAGAACCATTAAGGGAATGCAAGAATCTTCTCTGGCTTGATATCAGCGAGAATCTCATGAAGACTATCGATATTACTCCATTGTATTATTGCCATGACCTCGAATCCCTTATGATTGATGAAACTGTACCAATAATGGCTAATGTGGGGCTCTCATATAGTCTCTGGCCAAATACAATAGAAGAAATCAAAGATCGGATATTCTGGGTTGATATGTAGCCGTCCTGGTCATACCCCGGTGACACTAGCTCTAATTTTGAATGTCTTCATTCAGTTATCTGTGGCATCTATGACTACCACTGATGATAATACAGCACGGGTCACTCTCCGGATTGCAGGAGCTCTTCAAGAGATACGGGATATCTGGGCAAAGAGATTGGATGTTTATTTTACACAGATTCAGTCTTTGATTGATGGTCAGTGGTTAGACTCCAAAGACATAATTGGCATAATCCGAGAAGCTCGCATGGCAACTCGCGAAGCCCTAGATGGATTAGGTAATGACCTAAGCGCAGAATTGGTACATGCTTCAAATGGAGTGGTTGCTCGATATGAAGCTGAAAGACTATCATTCGTTGAAGAGATAAATGATCTGAGAGATGAAATAAGTCGACTTCTTTCAGGTGATGAGAACACGCTAAGACGGGAAAATGAGTCACTCCGAGCTGCTTTAGACGCAATTCCCGAGTTTAGACTACTCAGACTCATCCAACGTAATCGTAGGTGTGATTATAATAGACTTGCTGAAGAATCCCATGAGAAAAAATCAGCAGTTCGCAAAATGGTCAAAGAATTGGTGAAGAAGGGGTATGTCAGTGTTGACAAAAAATCCCGACCTCATGCAATCATATATTTGTTGGCTCCGTGGACTCAGAAGGACCATTGCTCTCAGACCGATCTTGCAAGTCTACAGAGAGAGTCTTTTCAACACGCTGAAATTGAACCTCGCTAGCCCCCATTGCCTTAGCTATTCTTTGCATGGTGCTGCCAGTCCATTTGATAGTAAGCTCATTCAATATTATAACAGGCAGAATGAATGCCATAACTAGAAATGGTAATCCAACTGTCCATCCCAGACTTGCCATTACATTAACAAAATTCATGATCTCACCATTTACCAAGAATTTCAGATAGAAATATCGATGGAACATTGCGATTGGAAATGCAAGTATTCCAAATCCTCCAAGAAGATTAGAAAACCATCGCCCTACACCTTCTGTGTCAGGACATCTTCTATATTCAAGGTGCTTTGGTTTTACGTGTGCTACAATTCCAGAGTCATTTAGGAGCCAGGTAGGTGAAAATAGTGCAATACTGATTGTCAGTGCAATTAACGCACCAAACATAGTGACCAGAGGGTTTAGATAAGGATCTATCGCCCGAGCATCTGATGCTTCCATCGGTGGAATCCAAAATATAACTCCATTAAGAAGACTGATTACCAATTCTCCCAACGAAAGTGCAAAGAGCGCTGGAACAACAGCCCTCTTCATTATCCGAACCCAGTTGAAACCTTGCCCAATTCTCATAATATCGAATTTGTATGTAGCAACACGAAATACTTTGGCAAATAGTAACATGATAAAGGCGAATGGAAGTGTCAAAACCAGAAATTCAATAAAGAAGATGGGAATAAGAAGCATTAGTAGGAAACTGATATCGAAATTCAGTGTTCCATCAATTGCTGGTACCAAGTCAATTACTGGTCGAATGTTTATTACTCTAGCTACTAAGATTTGAGTCATCCAAAATGTGAGAATCATTCCTATCGCTGAAAAGATAAGTGGCACAATGAATCGTTTGTAGTCATTCGCCATCTCTTTGACCCTTTGACTTTCTTCTGTCCTTTGGTTCTAAGGCTATCGGTGGCAAACCAGATGCCCTACTCAAGATTTATATGTAGACCTCTACTTATATTATGTAGAGCTCTACATAAGTAGGTGTCTACATATGACTTTCAGCAGCATGGGCAGACTCAAACCCCACAAGACAAGACTCAGCCCTGTCCAAGTACTCATTCTAGCAATCCTAAAAGATAACCCGGCTCATGGCTATGTAATTATCCAGAAGCTTGGAGAACGGCTAGGTCCGATAAGAGTGAAGAGTGGGACAATTTACCCAGCACTCCATCGACTTGTCGAAAAGGAATTAATCAATGGAACTCATGTTCCGCAAGAAGATGGACCAGATACAGTCAAGTATCAACTAACTCCAAAAGGACGAAAAGTTCTCTCTGTGGCACTTCAAAATCTGGATTCAGAGTGGGGAGCACAGGGGAAAATTTGGCGGTTTTTGGTTAGTCAGGCTGGTGAGAGGGCGGCTGCGCCTCTATTGGACTGGACTGTCCGTGAACGTAGCCCAATTGGATTTGCAGCCATGAAAGCAAGATGTGAATCAGGTCGTTGTTCTCAAAGACACCTCGAGTTCCTAAAACAGTATCGCTCATACTTGAATCATGAACTTGATTGGGTCAACAAGCAACTCGAAGATATGAAGAGCTCCATGAAGAAGGAAGGAGGTGAAGAGTGATAGATGTGTGGAGAACATAGAGGTCATAGATATCATGGTCATTTTACAGGTCCCTTCATGCATTCATGGGGCTGCGCACCCTATGAACAAAGCAGAGAAACCAAGATCAAGAGTCTAGAGGCTTTCAAATCAAAACTTGAGGACCATATCAAGCACATAGATGAGAAAATTGCTGAACTTGAGAAAGAAAACGCTCAGGAAGCATAACAATCTTTGAATAATAGAAGCGACGTCGCTCATTCTTTGTTGATTTAAAATTGTTCTCAATATGTTCAAAATCCAAGTATGTTAAGAGGAGCTTCTAAATGCTCTCGAATTGTCAACACGGTTGTGCACGTTCATTGCACAAACGTTTTAAGTTGCCTTTAGACCTATCCTAATATAGGAACATTGGAGAGGTTAATCTACGATGGAACCAGAGAAATTCGCACTTGTTAGTGTTACACTTGTGATTGTGTCAGTTGGAATGGCTATAGGTGTGTCATTTCTTACTTTTCCCCAAGATAATGATGATGGACACAATCAACTAACACAGACAACGAGAGATACCGACCTGTTAGAACTTGGCTTGAAGGTTCATGACTACGTGGTGTTCAACATGCACAACCCAGAATGGATATCTTGAAACAGTTCATAATAGCCTAGCAGGAACCGTAGTCATTATTTCTTTGACAGTCGATTCATCTGAAACAACCTCAATGATGGCTGACTACAAATCAAGTAGAGATCTTCCTTGGGCACATGGAGTTGATAATCGGCAATTCTTGAATTATTTCAGCATATCATCTGTGCCTTCCATGGTTTTGATTGATTCTGATGGGTTCTTCAGATATTTCCATGTTGGACTATGGTCTGCTGTAAGTATATCTGATACAGTTGGATTAATTCTATAATAGGAGAGTTGTGGGGTGCAGGAGGTCATTGAGCTAGGTTTACTACTAGTCAAGCTTGCTGGAGTCTTTGGATCTGGCTTATTCATAGCAATTTCGCCTTGCCTATTCCCGCTGTTACCACTGTTTCTAATCAATAGTCTTCAATCAGCTGATAGCCGAAGAAGAAGTGTTGTTGTAACAATAGCTCTCGTTGCTGGTATTCTTAGTTCAGTAGGATTCTTTATTGCTATAGCTGGTTTCATCGGTAGTTTTCTCATAGACTATTATATTGAATTTCAAGCGGCAATTGGACTCATTATTCTCTTCCTAGGTATAGTAATGATGTCGCATACATTGCAAATGAAACTGCGGCTCTCATCCCTTAGTCTAAAATCTCAACCATCAGCTCCAACAAACTTGTTGAGTGTGTATATAGTAGGCTTAGGCTATTCTCTTTTAGCTGCTCCATGTTCAGGTCCTGCGATACTAGGCACAGTAGCTCTCTTTGGTACTGAAACCAATCTATTCACGATCATCTTACTGTTTTTGGTACTCTCTATTGCCATCGCGATTCCGTACCTCTTGATAGCTGTGGTAACTGGAGAAGCGAGAATGAGAATGGCTAAAACCATTAGCAGTCAAGCACGAAAGATTGAGCTTGTTGCTGGAATAATCCTTGTAATAATTGGATTGCTCCTTTTCGTACAACTCTTTGGTTTTAGATTCTATTTTTAACGTTAAGTAAAAAGATGTAAAACCCCGTTCAACATCGTGAAATCATGCTTCCATCAAAAATCCTCAACTTGGATTCTGCATTAAGCATACCAACGATTAGAGTGGTTAAGGTTTCTCCAGATAAGAAACATCTCGCTCTATCAATCAATAGGATACACGAGAACTATGACGTCTTTTTGAAGTCCACTGATGGAACCGGGGAATTAGTTCCACTAACTAGGACTTCTGAGGTTACACTAATTAAGGATTGGTTTCCAGATTCCAAATCCATTCTTGTAAGCGAGGACAAAGCTAAAGATGAAAGAGTCACACTCTATAGAGTATTTCTCGATAGTCTTAATCAGATGGAATCTCTAACTGAAATTGAACCAAAGTTCTTCATGCATGGAGGTCGCTTCAGTCCAAGGGGAGATTTCATCACTTATTCTGTAAACTATGATTTTGACATCAAGAGGGAAACTGAAACCTATAGAATTGTCATTCAAGATTTAGAGTCTGGATCAAAGACTGTAGTTGCTCGACCAGATAAATCAACATATATGATACCCTCTATTGATCCAAATGGACGATATGTATTATACAATAGATCTGATGAAGATCCTTCAGGTGTTCAGTGGTGGATAGCATCAATAGATGGGAATGAAGATAGGGAGATTCTAAATTTTGGTTCAAAAGCTAAAGTGAATGCAGAATGGATGGATGACGGGAGAATTCTCTTCGATACAGACACAATTGATGGTGTCCGTCATGATTTTGTCGGAATTGGCATCTATGATTTGTCTTCAGACAAAGCTATCTGGTTATCGAACCCTGTACTGGGTGGCAGATTCAGCTCTGCAAGTGTCCCGAGGTATTCTAATCACATCATCATGGCAGAGGAGAATGATGCTCGAACGAAACCATCAATTCTTGATCTTGAAACTGAAATAGTTCGGGATATCACACCAACACATGGAAATCTGTGGCCTATTACCAATATCGGGAATGGAGACTGGCTTGGTCTTTTCTATAGTTCAACTCATCCTTATGATGTGGTACGATTCAATCCAAGCGAATTGAATCCCTCAAACTTTGTTCTTATTACAAACATGCTAAGCTACAGTTCAATACAACAACAAGATCTAAAGCAAGCAGAAGAAATGAGATGGATTTCTGAGGATGGAACTCAGATTCATGGATGGTTGTATCGAGCTCTGGACTATAATGGAAAAACAATAGTAGCAGTACATGGTGGTCCTGATGCACACTCAGAGGATGCCCTCGATCCGAAGATCCAATATTTTTGTTCATTAGGATACAATGTACTTGATCCCAATTACCGTGGGTCCACGGGATATGGAGTTAACTTTCGAGAGTTAATTAAGAAAGATGGGTGGGGCGGTCTCGACAAGGAAGATATCAGATCCGGTATCGAATATATGATTGAAAATGGACTCGCGTTTCATGGCAAAGTTGGAATTTATGGTACAAGTTATGGAGGATATATGAGTTGGCTTGCTATCACCCAGTTCCCACCTGATATTGTGGCAGCAGCTGCACCAATTTGCGGTATGACTGACTTAATTGTTGACTATGAAACTACAAGACCTGATTTGAGAAGGTTTTCAGAGGAGGGTATGGGTGGTTCTCCAGGTGATATACCTGAGCTGTACCGAGAGAGATCTCCAATCAACTATGTTCAAAACATTCGTGGTAAACTCTTGATAGTACAGGGTCTAAGAGATCCTAATGTCACAAATGCCAATGTAGTGGATGTGGAAAAAAGACTTCAAACACATCGGATTCCTTATGATAAGCTGGTCTTTGATGATGAAGGTCACGGGATTTATCGTGAAAAGAACATCAAATTGTTATTAGAACGTCTTGCGGAATTTTTTGATCGTTCTCTTTGAAGGTGTTAAGCTTCATATTGTTCCGTGAGTTGTGGATAAGGGGACTCGGTTATGATTCGTCATAGCGTAGCGTTGCTGTTGATTGCTATAATAGGACTATCATTTCTGACAGATTGGTATACACCTGCTGCAATGAAGAAACCAGTGGTTAAAATTACTAGCAGGCAACCTGCATTATCATATATCCCTTATGAACCGTTTAATATCTCCTCTGATGTGGATTTTGAAACACAGTCATGGCCAGGAAATGGAACCCAAACTAATCCCTATCTAATTGAGAATCTGAACATCACAACTAATAGTTCACCGTGTATCTGGATCATGAATACTACAAGCTACTTTGTAGTCCAAAACTGCTTGTTCACTTCTTCTATCCAGGAATATACTCCTTACTATCCTCTCAATACACTCACAATCACAAATGTGAGCAATGGCGAGATAAATGGTAATTACATTATAGAGAGCCCTACTGGTATATCTGCTTACTCTATTTCAAATTGTAAGATTATTAACAATCAATTCAATGTTTCATGGTCGATTATTGAAGCTCGGTTATGCAATTTTACCACAATCAGTAATAACAATCAAGAAATTGATTCATGTGACTATGGCATAAGTATTTTCGGCAGTAGAAATTGCACAATTTCACAGAATTCATTCACTAGTAATAAGCACTGTGGAATTATTGTAGGAGCCAGTCATTTCTCAAGTATTACTGAGAATATAATCATTGCATTTGAACCATACTACATGACATGGGTTGAATGGACTGGTATCTATCTACAAGGGGGTGAGTACTGCTTAGTTAATAATAATGAGATAGTCGGTGCTGATCCATTCGGTTGCAGTTTTGAATGCCCAGTGTCCATAGGTATTGATATTTCAGGATTTGGGCATATTGTGGAAGATAATAATATCATATTAAACAGACGAGGAATTCTAGTCCATGCAAATAACACCATTCTAAGAAGAAATATTCTTACTAATAATTACGTTTCATTCGAACTTGCGATAGCAAATGAAACTGATGTTTATGAGAATTCCATATCCGGTTATGAAAGCATTTTAGAAACCGGAATTACCATTAGCGGTGGATTTGACTGTACCATCCACTCGAACTTGATTTCTCATGTCGGACAGGGTATTGTTCTACAAGGGGCAAGTGGATTCAATATTAGTCAAAACATTGTCAATGACTCCAGATACGGATTGAAATTTAGTTGGGCTCCTAGCTGGTACTATGCTGATGCAGGTCCCTCATTTGATTGCGACATAATTGGAAACTCCTTGAGTACTGGAGGAATTTATCCTAACATAGAAAATTTTGATAGTTGGGATTTCAATACGATTCGTTTTCTAAATAATACAGTAAATGCGAAGTCCATCGGTTTCTATGCTTATCTAGATGGAACTGTTATTGATGGGAATGACTATGGTCAAATATTCTTAGTCAGTTGTAATAATGTTACATTGACTGAAGGAGATTTTCATGGAATCACATCAGATAGATGGATTTGGGATGAAGATCATAGCCCTGGAATGGCCTCTGCCATTACCCTACTTGATTGTCAAGGTTGTGAAATCAGCGGTGTTCGTTATCATAACAACACAATTGGAATGAACATTCAGGAATCAACTGACATCATTATATCCAGTCCAATTGGATTTGACAATAGCTGGGCAGCAACCATAGTCTGGCGCTCAGATACTATTGTGCTCTCAGGATGTGTATTCAAAAATAACCTGAAGGGTATTGCTGCAGGTTGGTCATGGGATGTTCAGATTTTCACAAGCTATATCTTTGAGAATAATGAAGGTCTTATACTAGCTAACAGCCCAAATTGCTCGATTCTAAATAATGTTATCTTTGAAAATACTGATGCCATACTTCTTGAAGAGTCAGATATATGTGAAATTAGAGGAAATACTATCTATTTGAATTCTCAGGGCATTTTATTGAGTGGTTCATCAGATTGCAAGATAACTCAAAATAATGTCTACAACTCCACCGGCGTTGGAATATGGTTAGATCTCACCTCTCATCGGAATGAGATATACAATAATGTGTTTGCATACAATTCTCCTAACGCGATTTGTGAAGGATCATCGAACCACTGGGATGATCAGGTTGATACTGGAAATTGGTGGTCGGATTATGCTGGTGACGGACCATATATCATCGATGAGGATGACCAAGACAACTTTCCAAACCGTAATATAACTACAACATCATCAACGACCACATTAGAGCCACGGAATATTGACCCGCTTCTTTTAGGACTTGCAGGTGGAGTGATTGGAATCATCGCTATTGCCATCATGATAATTGATAGACGTCGTGTGAAAATAATTGACTAGCCAAAAAGGTTCTCTGAATCTGAACGAATGATTTCAAATGCTGAACCATTAATCATATCGATTTCCACCCCTCGGATGATAACTACTGGAACACCTTCATCTGCTTGCCCCATTACAAGCTCAGCTGCACTAGCGAGTTGATCTGCAAGGCAAACAAGAGACCCCTTCAGCTCATTTCCGAAGATGTCTTCTTTTCCAACATTGCGTGTAAAAGGGGACATCCCCGCAACACCAATCGCAAGATTGACCGCACCTTTTCTCCAAGGTCTCCCCTGAGTATCGGTAATGATTACCGGTACCCTGAATCCAGCCTGCTTCGACAACGAATCACTAATTCTCATGGCTGATTTATCTGGATCATCAGGAAGGGCAACAAGACTACCTGGAGGGGCATTGCTTGCATCAACTCCTGCAAAATCTGTGATCAGTCCCTGTTTAGTCCTTGTGATTAAGACAGGAATTTCTTTCAAGACCTCACTTGCTTCACGAAGAGATACCTCTACATGTTCCTTAGAATGCTCCGTCTTTTCAGCAATCCTTTTTGCCCTGTCTGAAACCTCTATCTCATCAATTCGGTACAACTTATCCTCTGAAACTGATACAATCGAGTGTGTGACTGCAACGATGTCACCCTTTGCAAGTTGAATGTCATTCTTCTGAAGCGTTGTCAGAATCAGAACTGAAATTATGTCTCCTACCTTAACAATTGGAAAATCATTGAGTGGAATCAGGTCAATCTGTTTGCTATTCATTACCGGTAGACTCTAAATCTTCTGTTGATATCTCTTCGTAATTCTCATATTCCTCTGTTCTATACTTCCCAAAACGTGCTTGAATTGCTAGATTCTCAGGAATGATGATGAAAATCAGAGTTCCAATCAAGATATTGATTAACGCTTGGATAACATTCGGGATTATGAATGTGGCGGAGAGAGCTAAGGCCCCTTCCTGAGGCATACCATATAACCATTGAATCAGGAAGATGTTTGTGATATACATACCAATAGCTCGGAAAATAACACCAAATACGATGTAAGTTGGCACTGAAACTCTCCAATCGTATGTACGATTCCTGAGAACCAGCTTAGCTATTATTAGTCCAAGGAGGGTGTAGAATTCAGCAAATCCCTTGAATATCGATCCAATAAGATTTCGATATGCAATTGCTACCCACATGATGGGGATAAGTATGAGGGAAAAGATGCTCCCATAGGCAAGAAAAACAATTGTAATTGGGATGCCAGTTGGGTCCAAAGTGAAACCCCCAAAAAGTGGTATATCGGTGAGAAAAGGGATTGGTAGTATTTCCAAAGCCAATATCATTGCTGCAAATATGGCTAGAATAGCGATGCTTTTTGAATCAGTCCTCAACTTCATTCTCAGAGAGTTCTCCTGATTTGAAAATTGGTAGTTCTTGAGATTGCGCTGAGTACCACCGAGTTAAAAGGTGATTGCATATGCTGCAAATAGAAACAAAAAAGATGTCAATCCCCGGTACAGCGATTATGGCCTTTGAGAATAGATTCTCTAATGTTTTTGTTGTATCTCTAAAGCATGTTTTTTCATTTGCTCCTGTGAGCTGAATACTTTGCTACAGAGTTTGCACTCGAAATGATTGGTTTTCCTATTCATCAATATCACATTAACTATTGTTATTAATTTTTATTAACTTTTTCTATAATGTTAATAATATTTTGAGAGTGGTTTTTCATTCACAAGGACTAGTTTGAACGAAATGAGTTCATAAAAGATTGACAATAAAAATACTAGAGGTGAATATGTGCTATGAAGCACGTCAATATGAAAATGATATTAGGATTAATAGTTTCGATAATCTTTCTCTTGGGGGCATTTGCAGCCCCTGTATCCGCTGTTCAGACAAATATCAAGATTGAAAAATACAATCAGGGATATGCATCAGGTACAAATAATCACACATACATGTACATTGAGCCTGATCCATTGAAAATGGTTTCTAGAGGTACTATGCATCTGAACGAGGATTTGGATTATACGACCTACACCTATGATGGTACTGGTTGGACATCACCTGACTCTTCTCTTTTTAAGGACACGAATGTTCAGTTCAACTGGCTGCCATTTAGTGGGTGGTCAACTGGACCTTTCGCAAATCCGGTTGATATGCCTGTGTTCTTTGACTTCACAGCAACAGATGGAAGTGACTTCGTCGTCAACACGACCTTAGAGATGCGAACATTCGGACTCACATTTGGCCAGCACACCGCGGTGCTTGCCGATGCTGGATACACGTATTTCGGAACACTGGGTGTAGGTGGCGAGGAGTTTGTGCACTTGACTGTAGAAAGCAAACAGGATGATATCTCTTGGTTCATTTTAGTGTATGATCCAGAAGGCCGCTACATTACTGGATACTCAGGTTCAGATGGAAACATCTGGACTATTCCGTTCAAGCCCTCAGGTCCTGGCACACACTATATAATATTGCATGCGTTTCCAGGATCTGGTACCTTTGGTCTCTTTGATTTCTTACCAGTTGCCATATCACCACAAGCAATATCTGCGGATGGTGTCGTAACCGGTAACTTACCTTCTAGTGAGTTTGTCCTTGACCCTGAAACTGGAAGTTTCGTCTATAGGGAAATGGCACCAACTGTTCATACCTACAAGGTCAGCTCTCCAGATGATGTAGCCTCCATATCTTATGCTTTCAACTACCCAATTGGATCCATTGGACCTCCTCAACCAGTCAGTATTCGCTTTACAAGTGGCGAGTTCCATTATGGATATGATGGTGGAAACCGGTACGAGTATGTTGATGGATCCCCAGCTACCGGTGTGTACTTCTTCAGAGGTGGACCATATTACGTAACAGTCGTTGGTGGTGATGGTACAGAATACACACTATACCATCAGGCTAATAGTTATGGCGTACTTCCAACTAATAGGGAGTTCCAGTTTGAGAACTACATGGGTGCAACTGTCACACAAGCATACACACTCGACGTTGATGAGCCATCTCTCCTAAGAGTAAACTCCACTGCAACTAGCGGGGAGCTTTCTATCAGATTGAGGGGCCTCTACGAGGATGGATATCGCGTTGATCGGACACTCACCTTTGATACCAATATGCTGAGTTCCAGCGAATACTATCTGCCAGTTGGTGTATATTTTGTTGAAATGGAAATCGATAACGGAGTAAATGAGTGGGTGGAATTCAACATGGGTCCCATTGTTAGTGACACAAACACACAGATTGTTGATGTTGGTGGATTCTTCGTTGATACTGAAATATTCCAGATGTATAACATGACTATTTTCTTGAACAATCAGGATAATGTCACAGTCGGACTTGATGTAACAATCTACGATGCATCCGGACGCGCGCTATACAGTGCGGGGATGGTTCTCGCTAATCGATGGGATGGTTCTCAGATAGTCCCGCATCCTGTCTACTGGGCTAATGATACTTTCTACTACACTGGACACGACTGGTATGACAGTCATGCCTTTGTTGGGATCTGCGCCTATCTTGTTGATAACAACACTGTGGGTGCTACAAACAACTACCAGGATTACCCTGTTGATCTCACAATTCAATGGGTGAGTAGACTAAATGACTACTATGTCACTATTGAGGATCTCGATGTTGCTACAGGATCTGCATCACATAACTTCTTGTTACCAGCTCCCGGGGGGTCAAACGAAATCCATGGTTTGATGTTAAATACGACACCAGGGACATGGTACAATGTATCAGTAATGACGGATAACGTTACTGGTTTCAATGCAGTTCTTTATAGTGCATATGATGGAAGAACGCACCAAACACCTTGGGGGGACCTTAATGACGAGTACGTAGGATCTGTTGCAGAGTTCTCTTTCCAGTTTGGAGCTGTTTCTGATTATCTATTCTTGGAATTGGATATAACAAGGACTCCTGCTAACGATGGATTCCTTTGGATTCAGATCACCCCAATGGAAACTTATCCACTTCTGGTCGAAGGGATAACACCACTCGGTCCAGATCTCCTTGCAATGCTAGGTGGAATTGCAATTCCAGCTGCTATTGGAGTTGGAGTAATAGTAGTTGTCTATATAGTGTATGTTAAGAGATTCAAAAAATAAAGTACGGATTCGACCTAGTTTGTCACTAGGTCAATCCCCTTCTTTTTTTTCATCTGAGAATGAACTTCTACCTTTGACTGCTGAGGGTTGTATTCTCGGTCATTTCAGTTCAGTTGGAGTAGTGGTTGTCAATGATAGAGTTGTTCTCGTAGTTCTTTCTCGAGTCAACATAAAGAAACTGAAGAACGAGTAATATAGTACCAGTCATAATTCAATACAGGACTGGTGTTTCTTCTCATTTTCAAGGTAAAACCTTTTGCCCATTGATTCATATTGAAGGTTTAATAGAAAGAAATTGGTGACTTGATAAGATGACAATAGGTGATTCGGTTGCTTGGTATGAAGATGATAAATTATGGGAAATTATGGAACCTATAATGTTCACAGAAGCAAGAATTGCCTATACTACAGATGAAGTTGATTCTATCAAATCACTCTGCAAGATTCAACAAGATGAAACAATTCTGGACCTTTGTTGCGGCATAGGGCGGCACTCATTGGAATTTGCTCGAAGGGGTCACAGGGTTGTGGGAGTAGATCGTACAGAGCTGTATTTAGAAAGGGCACGGAGAAGTGCTGAAGATGAGAAACTAGATATTGAGTTCGTGTTGGATGACATGCGAACGTTTCATAGAAAGAATTCATTCGATGTAGTCCTAAGTATGTTCACATCTTTTAGCTATTTTGAAGATCATGAAGAACAGATTCTTGTCCTTCGGAATATCTATTCCTCTTTACGCGCAGGTGGAAGATTCATCCTTGAATCGATGGGAAAAGAGGTGCTTGCAAGGATATTCCTGCGGCAGAGCTGGTCTGAATGGTCCCATGGTTTCATGCTTGAGGAACGAGAAGCCATTGAGAATTGGAGCAAGATGCATAATACTTGGATTTTCATTGAAAGGAATGGGTCTATAAACAAGTGGGATGTAACCCACTGGATATACTCAGCCACTGAGATTAAAAAGATGTTTGAGGATGTAGGATTCTCAGATGTCAAGATCTATGGCGGACTTGATGGAAGAGAGTACGATAATGAAGCAACAAGGCTTGTTGTAATCGGTACTAAGTAAGCATATTGGAAACCCTTTTCATTGCTGAAACACAGGGCATAGGAAGTGAGAGAGATGTTTCTATCACGTACTGTAAGCTACCCACTCGATCAAATGATAGATGTTGCCTCAGGAAGGACACGTGCAGATCTAGTTTTTAAGAACGCCAACGTTGTGAATGTTTTCACTGGTGATGTTGTTCAAGGTGATATCGCTATTCATGGAGCATATATCGCAGGAATTGGAGAATATGTTGGAAATGAAGTCATAGACCTTAAAGGAAAATATGTTGCTCCCTCTTTTATTGATGGTCATGTCCATGTCGAATCTTCAATGGTTATGCCAATACAATATGCACGCGCAGTTGTCCCTCATGGTACTGGTGCTGTGATTGCTGACCCTCATGAGATAGCAAATGTATTGGGAATGGAGGGGATTCTTTACATGAGTAAGAGTATGCGTGGGGGTCCTCTTGAATTCTATATGATGCTTCCTTCATGTGTCCCTTCGACTGATCTTGAAACTAATGGTGTTTCTCTTGATTTTCTTGACATTAAACCACTCATGACTGAACATTATGTTTTGGGTCTTGCAGAAGCAATGAACTACCCTGGAGTTATTTATAGAGATCCTTCAATTCTAGAGAAGATTCAGGTGGCTCTAAGTATGGGGAAAAGAATTGATGGCCACGCACCTGAATTGGATGGGCATGACCTAAATGCATACGCAGCAGCTAGGATTACTTCTGAACATGAGTGTGTCGACATTGAAGAAGCAAGAAGAAAACTCGCTCGAGGAATGCACATACACATTCGAGAAGGATCTACTGCAAAGAACTTGAAGGCATTGGCTCCCTTGATTCAACCCCACACAGCAATATTTTGCAGTTTTGTAACTGATGATAGAAACACCTTGGACCTGATTACAAAAGGACACATTGACAGCATGATTCGAGATGCCATTAGTTTTGGTGTTGACCCAGTGCTAGCAATAAAAGTAGCCACTCTATCAACAGCAAGACACTATGGTCTTCAATACATTGGTGCAGTAGCACCAGGATATCATGCGGACATAGTCGTTCTTGATTCTCTAGAGAAAATCAATGTGGAAATGGTCTATAAACAAGGTATTCTAGTTGCGAAGAATGGCAAGATGGTGGAAGAGTTTGGGATTGAGAAACAACCTCGTCTTCGGCGTTCTGTCAACATCCACTATCTTGAACCCGAAGATTTCCAGGTTCATGCACGTGGTGATAGGATGAATGTGATAGGTATGATTCCAGAGCAGATTATAACAGAACATCTTATTGAGGAGCCAAAAGTAATAGATGGACTGGTTGTGCCCGATATAGATCGTGACATTTCCAAAGTGGCAATTATAGAACGTCACAACGCATCTGAGCCTAGAGCTGTCGGTTTTGTGAAGGGAATGGGAATCAATGCAGGAGCAATGGCTTCATCGATTGCTCATGATTCACATAATATTGTGGCTGTCGCAACAAATGATAAAGATCTCATCCAAGCTGCAATTCAGATAGTCAGGATGCAAGGAGGCATTTCGGTTGCAAAGAATGGAAAAGTGATTGAATCTCTTCCATTGCCAATCGCAGGTCTAATGTCTGATCAACCAATTGAACATGTCAGAGACAAGCTGAAAGACCTAAAAGCTGCTGCACAAAGTCTTGGCACTCCGTTGGAAGAGCCTTTTATGGCAATGGCCTTCCTATCTCTTCCAGTGATACCTAAGCTCAAAATCACTGACCTAGGCTTGGTGGATGTTGGTAGGTTTCGTCTGATTGATTTGTTTGATGTACCCACATGATTTGGTCTAAGTTCTTTCGAGAATTCCTTCGATTCCAGATTGGATAGAGAGGTTAAGTTTCTCTCTGGCGTCTTTGAATTGGACCCTCTTCTTATTTCCAACATATATTGCCATTAGAGAACCAAAGAAGACAAGGATAGTTCCAAACAGAAATGCACCTATCATAATTGGAAGGAAATATGGATCTGGTAGGGATAACAAGCCGAAGTATATTCCTCTAAATAACAGATGGGCTACTTCGAGCACTATAATCACCAGTAGAGTTAAACCTGCACCTAACTGTCGGTCATGGACAAAGACTTGTAGAGCTGATTGCAACAAGATTGCTGCTAGTAGATTGCCTAAGATACTCAGCACCAAGATTGTAGCTGGAATCATTATGACTGGTCCCAATACAAACGTCGATGTCAGGGTTAATGATATTGGAGGAATACTCCAAGGTGTCAGGTATTGATAGAATATCACTCCAATAAAGAATATCAACTCAAAGACCATCATAATGATAGCTCCAAATCCTGTGATACGAAGAATGATATTATCTATCCTATCAGCCCAGTCCATATTGATGAGTTTTTGATACTCTTCATTCAATGGTTTTGCCCAATCGCTTTCTGCAACACAAGATTGCTTTTCACAGTTGACTATTGTTAGTAGCTTACCACCATATTCCCCTACTCGTTTCTGCATACAGTCCTCACAGACAAGATCTCCACAAACATGACAGACTTCCTTCGCAAGGACATCTGGATGATTAACGCAATCTCTACTCTGGCTAGGACCAAGCACTGGACTTGCACAATACTCACAACGATTTACCTTGTCACGCTTATCTACGCTAACGGGACCACCGCAAACTGGACACATAATACGCTCTTGTACAGTTTCAGTCATGTCTGACGCCCCCAGAATGATTCAGCACGTTTCCGTTCCCTACCTAATGCGTCCCGTCTTCGTCGTTCCGCATCGTATTTTTCTTGTATTCTTCTATGTTCAAGTGCAGCTCTTCTGAATTCATTATCCCAAACACGCACTGATGGTCTGAGTTTTGACTCAACGACCTTTGGCTTGCGGCGAGTGTGAATGCTCTTCACCCGAGCATTGTCAACTGATACAAAATCCGTTCCACTAATTATCTTAGCTGCTTCAATTGTAACAGCAACTAATCCTGCATAGAAGAGAATTGGGATTATGACGATGGCTCCAAGCAGCATCAGAATGCCAGCAAGGATAGGGATTGCAATTATAATGATAACAATCAGGATTAGTGCTCCAACGCAGTTGTCACTTCCACCACCTCCAGATTTACCAACACTGGCAAGGAGCTCCAGTGGGAGTCTCCAAAGATGCTTCATCCCATTAGCGTAAGCACCAAGGAAACTGCTATACATCTGTCCGACTTTTGAGAATCTACTACCTGCAGTTGAGAATAGTTGATCTATTGGGATGACCAATGAGGCAGTAGTTACAGCTGGACGATATCTTCCTTCAAAGCACCTTCTGCAGAGATAAACTGCTGATCCCTGCCACTTCTCATCAACAGGAGGTTCTTGAACCGTCAAACATTGCCTACAGAAATGTTCTCCACATACATTACAAGTCGTTGCTGCTAGGTACTCATTATGGTTCTGACATGGAACAAATACACTGCTTACACCAAGCACCACTCCGCAATAGTCACAATGAACTGTATTGTCTTTTTCTACCTTGGAAAGTGGAGTTGCACCATTACAATTGGAACATAGAATCGCCATTCCTTCCTCTGTAACGACTTTTCTGATATCCAAGATCTTCTGTTCTTGCTCAGGTGTTAGGGCTGTTTTCCCATCTGGTCCTAACAGAGCTGGTTCCAATGGTGATGGCATCAAACCTGTCACAATCAATCTAGCTCTTGCCTTATCCCTCTCTACTCTCGCTCCAGGAGGCGGTGCAACTCTATCCCATCTTATCAGAAGATACAGAACAATCAGAGTCTGCGTTGCTACAATGAAAGCTGCAACATTACCAATTGCCAATTCTATACTGAAATCAAACAATGGTACTGTCCAATTATAGGACAATCCTCGCGCATAGATTAAGAATCCAGCCAGTCCAATTGCCATCATGCTGTAGATTACTTGAGCTATTACCGCCCATCTTCTTAGATCATCAACTTTATTGCCAATGAATAAACAGGGGAATGCTACACCTCCAAACAGGACTAGACTATAGAAGTATCCGATTTCGGTTAATGCTCCTGCAAGTGTAGCAAAGAATATACCGACTGCTGCGAGTAGTCCAAATATTCCAAAAGCCATCTGGGTGACGCCTATCATCCGGAGTCCCCAAGGTCTATCTAAAATGGTGTAGACTTTCTCCTCCTCGGTCAAAACACCTATCCCCTGTATGCGTGCCAATGAATCAGGTACGATTCACAACAGCCTTTTTGCTTGAGCACTTAAAACCTCTGTGGCTACAAGCTGGTAATGCTCATAAGCAAGAATTACACCTCCCAATCCGTACTAATATTGCATTGTGTGGTTACTATGACTGAAATTCCTATGCCTGGTGATTATGGATATCCGCAGCAACCTCCACCAAAGGAGAAAGGTTGTTGCTCTCGATGTTGTGAATGTTGGATGTGGATACTCCTAGGAGTAATTTTGCTCATAGCAACTTTGTTTATCCTAGCTATGTTGATACCTGGCTTTCTTTTCTTTGGCATCTTTGGCTAATCCATTGATTTATAACCGACCCTAAGCAGTAAGCCACGTATCTGGCAATGGAGTAAAGAACTCAGTGTCCGAATCTGAGGAAGGCAATAGTACATACCCCACCCATGAAGGTGGGCGCATTCAAAGAATTATGAGAGCTCTTGAGTTAACGCAAGGCGTTGAAATAGCACGACGATATCTAGCAATGAATGCATTTGATGGAGCTCTTACGATGCTTGGGCTTATTCTTGGAGGTCTAATTACAATTAATCCCGCAGCACCAACGGAAGCTACACTCCAATTTAATGCTATTCTTCTTGCAGCAGCAGGTACAAGTATCGCTATGGCAATTTCTGGTTTTAGTGGGTCTTATCTCACTGAGAGTGCCGAGAGAGACCGAGAGGTTGACGAGATTGGCAGAGCTATGCTTAGTGATATGAGTGATTCAATGTATGCAAAAGCAACTAAAACCACCTCATTAGTAGTAGCCATTGTTGACGGTGCTTCTCCTGCGATTGCAGCATTCATCATTATCATCCCACTATTCTTTGTGCCTGGTGGATACCTTGTCTATCGAACAGCATTCTATATTTCAATAGGAATTTGCCTCGCATTGCTCTTTGCCCTTGGTTTATTCTTGGGTGCTGTGTCGAAAAAGAACATGTGGTCTTATGGTGCTAAAACTCTCTTCGCAGGAATAATGACTGCCATTTTGATGTTCATAATCTCTTGGTTCACTGGTGCGAGTGGGTAGACAATGTTTGATGAACTGCCTCGAGTGCGTATAGCTTTCCTACCTACACCAATGCACCGTTTGAAGAATCTTGGAGAATCCATTGGTTTAGACAATCTCTGGATCAAGAGGGATGACTTAACTGGGATTTCTTTTGGTGGAAATAAAACAAGAAAACTTGAGTTTGTTGTAGGTGATGCAAAAACAAACAAATGCGATACTCTGGTGACAGTTGGAGGAATTCAGAGCAACCACTGTCGTCAGACGGCCGCAGTGGCTGCAGCTACAGGGATGAGATGCATTCTTCTCCTTGCAGGTGAAGAACCAGATCAATATACTGGAAATCTCCTTCTTGACAAGATGCTTGGTGCTGAGATGAAGTTCTTTCCGGATGATGCACCACTCATGTTAAACAGACGACTGGATGAGATTATTGAAACTTTAACTGAGTTTGGCTTGACGCCTTATGCAATACCAGCTGGAGCTGCAATGCCTGTCGGAGTAATTCCATATGCTGTTGCTATGGATGAACTGACCTCTCAATTCAAAGAGTATGATTACCATCCAGACAGAATTATTGTGGCTACAGGAACTGGAGGGACTCTTGCAGGTCTAATTCTAGGAGCACACATGCTAAATCTCGATATTGATATTATTGGAATCACAGTTATGAGTCCTGCAGAAGAGGTGAAAGAGAGAGTCCAGGATTTGCTTGAGCGAACAGTTGAATCTTATCCTGAGATTGAACCATTCAAACCAACAATCAATGTGGATGATAGTTTCATTGGAAAGGGCTATGGCCAACTTGACGATGGTGTGGTGAGTGCAATTGAGATGTTCGCAAAAATGGATGGAATATTCCTTGATCCAGTATATACAGGTAAGGCTGGATTGGCACTCATCAGGATGGCTCTTGCAGATGATATTGCTACGGATTCTCCAACTCTATTTTACCACACAGGTGGAGAACCGGTCATATTCACATATTCAGAGCTGGGACATAAATGAGGTTCTGAGTAATCCTTATCACATGACTAACCAAATTTGAGAGTAGGTTATATACCCTACAACCATACTCCCTACTAGTTACAACGGGGGGAATAGTATGCAGAGTGAGATGAAACTTTTCAAAGAGGCCTTTGATGAGCGAGTTAAAGCTGCTGTTTCTGAAGATGTTAAGATAGTCCTCAAAGAACAATACGCTGATGCTTTTGGAGTACTCACAGATTGTGAGAATGCAGATCTCATACCTGGAATAATAGGACCCCCTGGTACTGGGAAAACACTTCTTTTACGAGCTTATGCAAAGAAGAGTGGGAGGGAGCTATATTGGGTCACAGGGGACGAAGGTGTAAGACCATCACATCTTACTGGTGCATTCAACCCAAGTATAGTTCTTAACAAAGGCTTCACACTTGAAGCATTTGAACCAGGTCCGTTATTGAAGAGCATGGTCTTTGGAGGAGTCTTTGGCTTAAACGAAGGAAATCGCCTTAGTGAGTATGTACAAAACTCTCTATTAGATCCATTTGAAGAACGCTCGATTAACGTTCAAAGACTAGGTAGGATTCGTGCAAATGATGGTTTCTTCCCAGTTTTAACAATGAATCCCGAGGAAATGAGTGGTGCTCATAGACTCAGTGAGGCACTTAGAGACCGTATTAGAGTATGGATACGTCTTGGATATCCACGCAAGGAAACTGAAATTGAAATCGTGAAGATGAACTGTCCAGAATACAAGCTCACAGATGCTGTTCTCGAGAAGGTGTATGGACTTGTTTCATCCACTAGAGTAAACACTGACATCGAGATTCCTGCGAGTATTAGAGCAGGGATATCAATATCACGACTCGCAGCTGAGATGACAAAACGGATGAAAGAGAAGACTATCTCACACTCCACACTATCAAAAGCTGCAACCTATGTGCTTGTAGGAGCGTTGCGATTCAGACCTGGAATCGATCCTGAGCCTGCTGTCAACTCAATTGTCAGGAGGAACTTGGGGAGTTAATTGACATGGCAGCTCAGCCAAAAATTACTCCAATCCCAAGTAATGCCCCTCCGTTTGCTCATGAGTTTACCAAACGTATGCGGTCAAGAAAGGATGTTGCAAAGAAGCCAAGTGTTCGGCAGACTCAATCCATTCCTCAGCTTCTTTCTGCTAGATTCTTTAGAAATGGAAAGCTCACTCTCGAAGATTTCCTTGAAGCAGCTATCTTCACAACGTATCCCCCTGACCAAGACATTGCTAGAGAGGTCGCAGAAGATATTCTTCTGGGACGCGAAAAGATAGAACGAACCAAAGCTGATGATAAGGAGAACGAAGTCCAAGCCGTAACAACCAATCAGAAACAGTCAGATGCTCTTCAAAAAGTCATGGATCAGATACGTCGAGAGCAAGAGTTGGCGAAAGTCATCCAGGAAGATAAAGTACAGGCGGGATACGATTATTTGCAAGACCTTCACAAGAATGGTGATCCCAAGCTCTATGAAACTGCAACTGACTATCTAACTGATGGTGATATTGTACTTCGAGGCATAACAAGTAATCAGGAACTCAAAGAGATTGCTGGATCAATATTGTTAGATAGAGCAGGTGTTCTTACATCTCAGGATATTGAGAACTCCAAAACACTTGATGTCCTAGATGAAGTCTGCAATATATCAAATGCTGCTGAGCAGCTTGCGGCAAAAGCCCATCGCGGAGATAGCGATGTTGAACAAGAATTCTCAGATTTGGCAAGACGTGATTCAACAACAGCTGCTCGGGCGCTTCGACATATCGAAGAGATGGACACGTTAGATGAACAAACCAGACAATCTCTAGACAAATCACTTCAAAACAATCTAACGGATTTGAGTGACGCTGCTGACTATGCTGCAGAAATGAAGCGATTGCCAACTAATCTGAATCAGCATATTCAGGATACACCCAATAAGTATTCACTAAGTGATGCTGCTGCATTTGCTGAAAAAATCAAGAAACACACTGGCTATGATATTATGGATGACCTGCTTAACGCTTATGATGAGCAATATGAAAATGGAGGTCATAATAATGTGGACATGCGGCAGCTGTCTGATGCTGCTCGAGACAATCAGAGTTGGGATAATCTACTCAAAAAAGAGATCAAATCACTGATTCAGGATGCGAATGCACGTTCCTCTCCATCGGATTTCTTAAGGTCCCTTGTGGCTCAGGGAATGGGGCTGGGTACTGATCTACCTAGTAGTCACACGCAAAAGGAATGGAGTAATGCTATGCAGAATCTAGCCAATGCTGCTTGTGATACATCTCCCACCAAAACCCATCTTCGTAATACGGTGAAACAACTTTCCCGAATGGGTCAGATTCCTTCAAAAGAATCAATCAAGAAGGCGGGAAAACGCTTGGGCATGTCAGAAGCTGAAATTCTGGAATTACTAAATCCCTCTTACGAAGTCATCAAGAAACTGATTGAGGCTGGGGTTTCGGATTTTGATAGGATTCACAATCTCGTATCTGCAGCTGGACTGTCCCATCAACAACTTAGACAACTCGCAGATATGGCTGCAGAGAAGGGAAACCAGAGTGCATTGGGTGCAATCGCACATGAAGACCTTCATGCAGCACTCGGTACAGGTGCACAAGGATATGGAACACGAAGATTTGGTCAAGGTTATGGAGCTGGCAGTGGTGATGGTTCTCAGCCATATGATGAAAGCCGCGCAGATATGGCATTTGGAGGTCTCTTAGGAGGTCCTGCTACAAACATAGTAAGACTATGGTATAGCTATAGAGATCAGCTGCCTGATGAGCTCAAACAGAAGCTAAAGGATATAGCTAGGAGATTATTGATAGACCTTGGTATGAGATATGCTAGACAAACAATGGGAAGTAGTATGCTCGGAGGGATTCAAGAATCCACAACAGTAAGACCATTCAAGATTGGCGATGACATGGACCTCATCGATTTAGAAGAAACAATAGACTCTCTCCTGACTCAGGGGCGTACAAGCTTCAAGATTCTAGAAACCTCTGATTTCCTAGTAACGGAAACCTATCAAGGTCATCGTGCATTCTATTGGGCTCTCGATAAAAGCGGCTCAATGAACTCTGCTGAGAAACTAGGTATGCTCGCAATTTCGGTAATGGCAGGTCTCTATGGAATTAAACGTGATGACTTTGGAGTAGTTCTGTTTGATAGTGTCACTCATGTTGTTAAGAGTATAGCTGAGAAGAATGTTTCAGTTGACAAAGTAGCAACAGATTTGCTTGATGCACGGGCTAGTGGTGGTACAGGCGGTGCTGAATCGTTAAAGCTTGCGCTTCAAAACTTCGAGGATACTCGTGCGAAGGAGAAGATACTAGTGTTTTCCACTGATATGTATCTGAGCGACCAAGCAATCTGCGAACAACTTGCAGAACGGATGAAACCTCTTGGAATCAAGATGATAATTCTTGTACCAAAATCTTCCTATAATCCGCAGGCTGCAAACAATCTAGCAAAGAAAGCTCATGGTGTGGTCCTAGACATTGCATCAATAGATGAGCTCCCAACAAAACTCCTTCGAGTAACAAACTACTGATTAGAGGGGGGAATAGCCAGCTTTCTCTGTCAGAGATTTTTCTTTGATCTCACAAACCCAGAACTTGTATGCGCAGATGTAATCTTCAGTTCCCCGAAGGTCAATAAGTCGTGAACTAAACAACCTTCTCATCAATCTCATATATCTAAAGAATGGGTCTCCAGGTAGTACTACTTCAGCGATGCAATTGATTTGGTAGCTCTGATTTTGAGGTGCTAATGGTTGCGTCCAAAAGAAGTTCAGACTCACACGTGGGTCTCTTAGAATATTCTGGTAGGTGACATCCCCATACATCTCAACTGCTCCGAATCTGAAACGGTCAATCTTTTTGTCATCTAGCATGATCTTCTGGTAAAGCTCAATTCGTTCTTCGATAGTTTCACCGAATGGTCTGCCTTGAAATGAGAGCTCTGCACCCTCTAGCTCAAGAATCATGTCTTCCAGTGCCTCATCAGTGAGAGTAAGTCTAACCAACTTTTTTGCAGAATTTACTGGGAAAATACCAGTTGCATTTTTCGTTGAAACTGTCGGTTTCATCAAGGTATCTTCATAGAGCCTACGGATCTTATCATCTGCATCTTGAGCCCCTTCGAGTGTGTTCACAATGGCTTCATAAATTGCATCTGGAATCGCATTTAATGGAAAAGAGACCTCGAGTCCACTAAGCACAATGTCAATCTTTCTCAGCTCGCGATCAATGAACTTAATTCTGGTAGGTTTCTCATCCGGCAATGGATACACATCGTAAGTGTTTTCTCAGATGGCTTCAATTCTTGTTATTTCTTGCCTTCTGGCTGGTTTCATTTCCCATATGCTATATTTAACGATATGTTGGACAAGTGATACCCACTGAAAAAGCCTCATAAGAGAATCTGCACGACAAAGTTCCGAAGTTAATCGTGGATAAGGTTTGAGCAACATGGTTGAAGCATTCGAGATTGACTCAGAGGCTAAACTGATTGAGTCCAAGTATGATGTTGTTGAGGTTGATACGAATAAGGTCCTAGTATTTGTAGTCCATGAGAATAAAACCGTCTACCTTTGGAGGGGTAAGAACGCAGAAATCGTCACGAAGCTAATTGGGACTCGAGTTGCAGCTAGATTGAGTCACACCTATCCTGATTACAGAATACGCCCTATCTCTGAGGGAAATGAGCCAGCTGCATTCAAACATCTTCTGGGCAAGAAACTCAAATGAAATTTCTAAGCACCAGAAAACACTTAGTTGTAGATGTAATCATACTGGATGGTGACGTTTCTGAGTATAGATCGACTTGCATATTTGAGTATGATACGCAACGTTCGAAGAGGGCTTGAAACTAGGACTCAAATAATTAAACAGCTTGATCCAGATAACTGGGTAACAACTACTGCAATTTCCAGAAATGTTGATGTTACATTTACAACTGTTCTCTATCATTTAAGAAACCTTGAGAGAGAAAGAATTGTAGAACGTAATCCTGGAGGACATGGTTGGAGGTTTGGTCCTTTCCAACAGAGTGATTTATCTCAATACTTAGAAACTAAACCTAGTCGAAAGAAAAAGAGATAGTTGCAGCAAAATGAAACTTCGAGCTATTGTTAGACCACCTGGTCGAAATTTCAAGAGTTGCATATCAACTCATCCATATCATCACACGGTCAATCTTGGATTAGCTTTGAAACAACATGAGAAATATTGTAGTGTACTTCAGGAACTTGGTTTAGACTTAATAGAGCTCTCACCTGATGATGAACATCCAGATTCCTGTTTTGTAGAAGATACAGCTGTCGTTTCTGGGACTCGTGCTTTAATAACAAGAATGGCAAAGGAAAGTCGTCGAGGGGAGAGTGAACGGATCGAAGAAATTCTTTCAGAATTCAAACAGATTTCTTCGGTGAAAGCACCTGGAACTCTAGAAGGTGGCGATGTGGTTCATCTTCCTGATTCACTTCTCTGTGGTATCACACAACGTACAAACTTTGAAGGAGCTACCCAGATGGAACATTGGCTAGAAACCCCAATTCATTGCATCGAAGATCCCAGCATTGTGCACATTAAGAGCCATATCACTTATCTAAACAAGAATTTCATCCTAGTGAATCCCCGATATATCGATAATTCTATTCTAGATAGATTCACGAAGATTATTCTTCCAAAAGAAGAAGTGCACTCTGCAAACACGCTCACTATTGGAGATGTTGTTATCTTATCAGCACGGCATAATAAGACATCTAAACTAGTTAATGAGGCTGGGTTTGATGTAATTCAACTTGATATGAGTGAGTTCGAAAAATGCGATGGAGCCTTAACCTGCTTATCCATCATTTTCTAAATATTACCAGAATTCAGCATAGAAGTCTTTAGCATTCAGCCAGTATATCTTTCGAAGCACACTCCTTGGCAAATCAAGACCATTGATGAATGTACCACCAGAATTTACTGTATCAGTATCTGTGAATGGTAGTGGTCTTTGTTTTATTGCTGTTTCAAGTAGTAATCTAAGAGCTAGATACCGCCCCTCATAGTAATCCCTCTCTGGTCTCCATGTCACACAATCTGTCCCAAAAACAATCCTGTTTTGATACTTTTTGAAGAACTCCCTTGCTCTCCTTGGGTCCTTACTAAGTTCTCGAGAAACCCATCTTGCTGAGCTAGTATCGATGTTGAAATTGGGATAAGTATCAAACCAGCGAGCTAAATTATCCAGTCTGTATATTTCAGGTTGAGATCCAAAATGTGCCAATTGAAACTTCAGAGCACTGTGTCGTTTCAACACTCCTTCAAGCTCATCGAGGTCTCTCTCTTTAGATGAATAGACGGAGGTGTCTGTATATCTTGTGGAATAATATGTATCTGGATCAGAAAGATGTAGTAGAAATGGAATCCCTTCATCCTTCATGACATCAAAAACTCTCGCCATCTCATTTTCATCCATCCTTAGATCATCCGGCTTTGCAGCTGTTCTCCCTCTCATTACAGGAGCTGATTGCATCTTTGCCATATGATAACCCTCATCTCGAAGAGTGGCTATTTCTTTGAGAATTGTATCTACTCCATCGACAAACCGCATAGCACCTGAGAAGTATTTAGCAAAAATGAATCTCCCAGGATAAGTCTTCTCCGCATAATTCCTAGCTCCCAAGCTGTGACAAATTAAGAGTGATTCCTTTACACCATAACTCTCACTAATTTCTACCAGCATATCAAGAGCATCTGTATCTACAACATGAATATGTGCATCGAATATGGGTTCATTGAATGTCAATTCTGGATGCAGTTCTTTACACCTAATAGCGGCTAAGTGTTGCCCATTGAAAACTCTGTTTGTTTAGGATGAGTATGTAGGCAAATAGCTTTTCTGTATTCATTTTTCATTCGAAGTGAACCGCAAGCGCGGGTTAAGGAGAATGTAGAATGAATCGCACGCTAAAAGTTGTGCTAGTAATCTCATTTGTAGCTATATTCCTGATATCACCTGTAGCAGCAGCTACATCAGAAGGGCTTGAATGGGGTGTAGTACTAAATGACGAATTCACCTATCGTTTTGTATGGGTGGATGAAGGAGAAACTACCTTTGATGAAGGTATGAATATCACAGTCGAAGCTACTCCTGGGGCAATACCTGATCCTCTATCAGATTGGACCTCAATTCCCACAGTAGATATTGATATGTACTATACCAATGGTACAGCACTTGGTATAGAAGCTCTGCTCTTTCTTGGCTTTATAGGAATTGGAGGATATTTTATTGTACCTACTGGCAACTATAATCTGTTAACTGAATTAGCAATGGACTCTGACTGGTGGACTGAGAATCATACAATCATCAATGACTCATCAGTTTGGGGTGTCCGATTATCTGGAGTAGATGACGGGGATCCTGTATCACTCTATGTACAGTATCTGAAATCAGATGGATTCTGCGCTAGATACGTCCTTGAGGCTACAAACAGTACATCTGGTGTCAAAACTACAGTTTCATTGATACGTGATGGACTTGGGCTTGACATCCTTGGACTACTCCAAGATAACATTCTATATGTCGGTTTAGGGGTAGGCGTGATAGTTATAATAGGTGCTGTAGTTTGCATGCGTAGAAGGTAAAGAGAGTGGGGTTCTGCCCCACCTACTTCTTTTTCATTCTTTATTCAGACATGACCAGAGATTCTCAGCTGATTTCCTAGACACTTCTAACACATGAGCATCAGTTGTTTGAGTCAGTAATCTGTCCTTTACAACGACTCTTCCATTCACAATGACATCTCTAACGTCACGTCCACTAAAGGTATTGACAAGATGACCAATAATTGATGTGGGAGTGATTGGTGTGGGAGCTCTTGAACCATCCAATATCACGATATCAGCTAATTTCCTCTTCTCAATACTACCCAACTCATTTCCCAGACCATAGCAATGAGCTCCCTCTATTGTAGCCATTCGAAAGATCTCATCAGAACCGATTATACTTGGATTGCCACTTGCCAATCGATGCACAGTTAAGGCACATCTCATATTTTCAAATGGATCATAAATCCATCCATCATTTCCAAGACCTACGGTGATCCCTTTACTTAGCATAGCTGGAACTGGTGCAACTCCCACAGCATTCAACATATTGCTCATTGGGTTGTGCGCAACTGAAGCTCTTCTCTTCGCAATCAGATCTAGTTCATGGTCATTTACGTGGACACAATGAGCGAGAACTGTCTTAGGTCCAAGAACCTCGAGTCTATCCAGTCGCTCCACTGTTCTTTCTCCAGATGCTTCAAGATTGTGGTATAGATCTACAAGACCTTCAGAGGTATGAACTGTTATTGGGACGTCAAGCTGCTTTGCTTGTTCTACTGCTCTTGCGACGATTTCATCTCCAACTGTGAATGATGCATGAAGACTTATCATACCAGAGACCAATTCATCATTTTTGTAAGATTCAATGAATCTAATTCCCTCCTGAAACCCCCTATGAGCCTCATCAGGATTATTCCTTTCGGTCATTTCGAAGGCAAGGACACCTCGGATACCAATTTCCTTTGAACCTCGAGCAATTTCGGTAAGACTTCCTTCAATAGAATTTGGTCCAGAGTAAGTATCTGCAAAAAAAGTAGAGCCATTTCTCAACATATCGGCTCCTGCTGACAAGGCACTTGCATAGGCGTCTTCCTGAGTCAAAGCTTCATCAACAGGCCACCAAACTCGTTGAAGAACTTGAACAAAATCTGTTGGTGGTTTGATATTTAAGCTAGCTCCACGCAATAGAATGCCATAAAGGTGTGTGTGTGCTGTAATCAAACCTGGGATGATAACACATCCAGTGGCATCAATAACTGTATCAGCGCTGAATTTCGCTTCACCTTCACTTATTTCAGAAATCCTTTCTCCATGGATCCTAACATAACCTTCTGGAATTATAGTTTCTCTTTTATCACCAGTAACAATCATACCATTCTTAATCAGAAGTTCTTCGCTCATTTCTTGACTCCACCAATCGTGTTTTATCAACAGGCAATAAGATTACTCTTTGTGTCAAGTTCAAACATCAGAGTTCAATGTCAACATAACTAACAGTGCCCTTGCTAGAACGATAGATGATACCTTGCTTTTCTAGCTCATCCATCGCATTCTCAAACTCCTCCTCACTTATACCTATTTCCGCGGCTTTCGTTAGTAGATCATTCAATGGTACATCTTTCCCTATAGTTTCTGACATTCGTTGCAACAATAACAGAAATTTGCTTGCAGGAGGTATTGTGGGGTCTAGGGGGAGTTCTATTGGTTTATCCATTATGTCTTCTTCAGATTCTTCTATAGATTTCTTCTGAGCTCCAAGAAGAGCGCTCAGAAGTGTCGATTTATCTTTCTCTCCAAAGATGGTTTCTTCTCCTGATAATGGAGGCGACATAAGATCTGAGAGTGATACACCAATAGGCTCAGGAGAATCTTCTACTTCGATAGATTTAGGTTCAACAGATACTTTCCGCATAATTTCATGCATTGGATCGACCTTCTCTATCTCAATTCCTAGCCATTCAGAGTCAAGGTCTTTGTTGGCTTGAGCTGCTTTTAGTAGCTGAGTTCGGTATTGTTTCTCCAATTTCTTTCTTTGTTCTTTAAGAGTCGAATCATGGCATTTTATTGAACCAAGTAATAGGAGAGTTCTTTCTGCTTGTCCTCGTACTCTGGTATGCGTTTCCTTCACGAGAAAACTCAAGATTTTAGATATTGCAGAGAATCTCGAATTTCGAATATTGAGTTTTTCCAGAAGTGCTTGCTTTACCCGCCAGTTTGAATCGCCAACCAACTCCAATACAAAACCTGAAGTAGTCTTTATACCAGCACCTGATATTGCTGATGCAATCTCTACTCTCTCTTGCCATTTACTACCCTTCAGAAATGCAGAAAGATGAATGTATGTTGTTTGGTCTACAATTCCACAAATGTATGGAAGTATATCCCTTCTCTTTTTTGATGCAATATCTACTAGAAGTTTGATTAACTTCTTTCGTGTCTTTTCTGGAAATATTCGAAGTGGTGCAACTGCCCCAAGAGATATGTCGTCAATGTTCTCTCGAATTTGGCCTGTGACCCATCTACGACCGGGTTCACCCAAAAACCTCATCAGTGCAAAAACAGTTGGCTGGTGTCCTTTCCCAAGATTCTCCAAGGCATCAATCCATCTCTTTTGTTCTTGTCTGGATTCCGGTCCACCAGTTTGAGAGAACATCTCATGAATGCCTTGAAGGACTTGTTCTCTCTCTACAGGATTCAAGATTTTTAGATTATTAAAAAGCTCTGATATGTAAGGTCCAAATACACTTTTGCCAGCTACAGTGAATGCAGCTTGCTTCACATTCTGGTCATTAGCATCAAGTAGCTCCATGGCTTTAGGAAGAAGCGATCTATAGGTACTATGAGAAGCAAGTCTTCCCACGGCATCATACATAGTTCCTAAATCTGGCGAGTCGATATCATAAGCAATTTTCTTCAGCTCTTTGAGTGCCTTTATTTCTAGAGCTTGATAATCCAGGGAGTCCTTCTTTATACTCACTTTTTCTTCGTCCTCCCTTTCTTTTTCTTTGGTGTTTTCTTCGATTTCTTTTTCTTTATCCCTGACTTTTCATCTAGAAAATCTGCAAGTGGTGATTGTGCAATTTTTTCCTTGGGTCGTCTACTTGGAATTTCTTTTCTATCTCGTTCTTTCTCAACTGGAACACCATTCAAAGTGATTTGCTCTGTTGGAATTGGTCCTGTAATCGATGAACTTCTGTCTATCTCGAGCTCAACAAGAAAATGGTCATATGATTCCAATATTGAAGGGATTCTTGGATCGCTCATTTCGATTCTTGTTTCCATGACCTTTTCTTCTCTAAGAAATCGACTGCCAAGTTTGTTTTTCTCCAAAGAGCTCAAATCTAGTATCTGTTTCTTCTTAGCTTCCTTCTTGATTCTCGGTTTTGCTTTCCTAAAGATTTCTAATTCAACATCTTCCATTTCAGAAACGAAAAAGCCTAATCCATCTCGCTTGAGTCCTGAAGGAATTAGGAATCTAGTCTTCCTCTTTTTGATTAGGTCCCCAACGTGTTCAATACAGATGTTTCTGACCTTTCTTCTTCCTTCCTCCCAAGCGGACTCTTTTATAAAGTGATCAATGAGTTCAGATGTGGGAATATCTACTGCAATACTCAATGAAAGTATCTCAAAAGCGCCAAAAACTGCATCACGCATTAGGATTAGAGTTTCAGTCACATCTTTTTTTGGATGCTCTTTTGTCCAATATTTCTCAATGTCCTTATAGATAGTGTGCCATGGATTTGCATTCTTGTCTGAAAAATAACCCTTCATCATATCTGCAACTGCATTAATATCGCCGCGTCTGCTGAGCTCGCATATCTTGTGAACATAAGCCAGTCGTCTAGACTTTGCAGATGCACGTTTCCTACTCAGGGCATTCAGCCTCCAGACTCATCCATTTGAATCAGAGAGGGCTATTTCCCTTTTGTGTTGTTGTATTGTTTTGATCAACATCGTCGATGATTGCATTACTGTATCAGTTTCACTAATTCCGTTTCAGCCTTTTCATCTCTTTCTCAACACGTTCTTTCTCTACAATTAAAGAACGACCCTCATCAACTAACGCTGCCATCTCTTCTCGATATTTCTTCTTTGTGATGAACTTGCTATTGAGCTGAGCTTCAAGTGTTGCACGTCTTTTCTTGATTTCCTGCAAAGCACTATCAATGGAACGATGTCGAACTCTCAGCATCAATAAATTCTTTCCATCTTGATCCTTTATTTTTGCATCACTAATTGTTTTAGGAGCTTTTCTTACCGTGGCTATTGACTCTCCAAGCTCCTTTTTTGCAGGACTAACTAAGACTTGGGGTGGTTTGACCTTTGGTTCTTTTGGTATCGTTTTTTTAGGAGCTGTCTTGACAGGATTGACGACCGTGTCTTTTTTTGCTTGAGAGGTCTTTGTTTCTTCTTTTGTGAACTTGAGAGTTCTCCCCTCTTCTTTTGCCATCTTCTCCAGACTTTCTTTGTATCTCTTTAACCTTTCTTCAGGAGAATGTTCATATGGCAAGGTAGAATCGCTCACTCTTAAACTGATTTCGAAACTGATAATGGCTCACTGAATCTTTTCTTCACGTAGTCTTTTAATGATTCTCCAGATTTAACCTTCCAAGAATTTCAATTGGTGCCATCAATAGAATGAGGGAGCTGTTTCTGTGACAGTTGAAGGACCTTTCTGCTTGTTTGTCTCTTTAGGTGCCAATACTTCTATCAGCTTATAATTCTGAGATCCCATCCCAAGTTTCTCTGCATAATCTAGGGTTATGTATGGATTCTTCATAGGTCCATGCATCTTTTGAAATGGGTGCAAATCTTCTCCTTTATGAAGTCTGACAAAGGGAGGCATCATATTCTCGATTATCTTCTGTTTCCCAATAAGATCCAGACTCGCTCTTTCAACTGCAACAATATCCCGACTACCAAGAACTCCTATATCATTCAAGACATTTGGTAGTCCGAATCCCCAGCAGTCACAGAAAGGAGTGATATTGATTGCGAAGTTGAGAAAGAATTTTTTATCTTCATCATATTGCTTGAGTACCTCGTTTGCTCCAATAGCCATTAATTCTTGAAATAGTGAGAAGTTCTCCTGCTTGATTTGAAGACAGCCAACATTTTTGTCTATCTTTAAACAATCTAAACACTGATGGCACATACCTAAATCGAGTGTAAGCTTGTGTTTCTTGTCATCATATTTGATGTATCCATCTTCGCATGCATCTACTAGCTTCTTAGCATGCTCAGGAGTGCATTTGTCAGCATTCCAATACGGCAATGATTGTTCAACACCGTGTATCTTGGTCCATCTTGAAGGACCATGATATCCTCCTAATGCGATGTTCTTGATAGCACCTCCAAAACCACAAGTGTTGTGTCCTTTGACATGAGTTAGATCAATGAGTGCATCAGCATCGTGGAGGACACCGCCCATCTCTAAGGTTTTCACATTATGGAAATCTGCCTTGAATGTGTATGTATACGAGTCTTTCACACCAGCGATTGGAATTAAGGGACATCCGCAGGTCTCTTGAGTGTATCCTCTTTCTGCAGCATTGTATACTGCAGTAGGATTATCTGTGATAAACGGATATCCCCCGACTTCCTTGACTGCCTTGACAATACGCCTAACAAAGAACACTGGAACTGTTTGGTAACCATCTCGAAATCCCAAATGCATCTTGATAGCGACTTTGTCCTTCTTCTTGATTGTCGAGAAATCAAGCATTTTGATGACTTCATCAACTTTTGCTGCAAAAGCTGCCCATTCCGCTGTATTTCCTGGTATCACTGATCCAAAATATACTTCAGCTGGTTCTGAATTCATAATCTTACAAACTGAATTTCATAGTTAAAATGGTTCCTGATTAAACAATGACGTGCAGAGAAAGGATGCAACATGGAAGAAAGACCACTAGGGATGTTACATAGAAGAAGGTTACATCCTTTCTCATGTCCCCGCGACCGAAATTCAGAGTTGATTCCATGGGGAACCGCAACAATGTAAACTCGATCTTTCAATAAAAAGGAGATGAAGCACGTAACCTTTGTGTCCTGTTTGGCACAACGCAGCGCTCATAGGAAGTTGTGATTATCCTCATGTGGTTATGGAGAGACCAAAAGGTCTCCTAATAAGATTCCCAAGACCTAGGCTGACTAGAAAATACCAAGACCAGAAGAAAAGTCCGAATCCACTTCCTTGAACATTCATTCCTATCCATCCATCTAGAAATGGTAGAACCTCTTGAATATTGAATGGTATGATCGCTACTGGATTTCCTTGAAATAAGAAGTTAAGAATTCCAAAGACGATTATCAATGGAATATAGAACATACACATAGGCTTCATTCTTTGTGACATCATTGCACTATTGAGCCTCATGATTCTTCCCTGATCATCCATAACTTGCTGGAGTTCGATTGGATCCATCGTTTGCCTTGCTCTTTTGAACCGCTCCTGCCAAGCCTTTATTTCATCCATGTCTGATTTCATCTTCTCCATGTCTGTGAATCGCCTAGTAGCCCATATTGATAATAGAGCAAGCCCTATTGATACAAGTAAGATGAAAATGGTTGAGCCCGGCATCACTGCAACAGGTGCTAGAATGTTGGCCATTGTCTGCAGAAAATCGCTCCAGATGTCCATGTTGTTTTCGCCCTAGAGTCCCGTTCATAATGGACGCATTTTAAGGATTGTCTTTGATTCTAATTTCCATCTGTATATGTTTCCTTCTTTTCTTAGAATCCAAATATTTGTGAATACTTCTGTTCCAAATAGTCTAAAAATGGTTCAGCCGTAAGCTTCTTCCCTGTAACCTTTTCCATCAAATCTGAAGGATCGTATAGTGCTGAATAATGGTGCACATTCTCCTTCAACCAATTAATCAGAGATTGAATCTCTCCTTTAGCAACATTTCTCACCCATTCAGGCATATTATGATGTAGTTTTTCAAGTAGCATTCCGTCGTAGATGTTACCTAGAGCATAACTTGGGAAATAACCAAAATATCCACTTGCCCAGTGCGTGTCCTGAAGAACGCCTTTTGAATCATCAGGGACATCAATTCCTAGATATTCCCTGTATTTTTCATTCCATACCTGAGGTAATTCGGACACCGTAATCTTGTCAGAGAACAAGTCTCGCTCAATCTCAAACCGAATAATGATATGTACTGAATATGTTACCTCATCAGCTTCTATACGGATCAGTGATGGTTTAACTAGATTCATAGCTTTAATGAAATCTACTTCATCCACTCTTGGGAATGAACCCCCAGTAAACACCTGCAATTTCGGTATATAGAATTGTAGAAATTCAGGTGATCTACCAATTATATTTTCAACGAATCTAGATTGCGATTCGTGAATTCCGTATGACGCATTCCATCCAACTGGCTGATACTTCCAATCCGGATTTAGATTCTGTTCATAGAGTGCATGACCAGCTTCATGAAGAATAGCGTATATTGCAGAGGATAAATTATCTTCATGGTACTTCACAGTAATTCTTACATCATCATAATAACCTGTTGTAAAGGGATGCTCTACTTCATCGATTCGACCACCTGCATGTTCAGATGTTGTGTCATAACCTACTAGATTTGCCAAGTCCATGGCTACTCTTCTCTGAACATCAATAGGCACCTTCTGATTTAGGAATGATGAATCGAAACCCTCAGATGCATCAGCACACTTCTTCGTTAGAGGAACCAGCCTATCTCTAAGTTGTCCAAAAATTTTGGTTATTTCTGAAGATGTAATTCCTCGCTCAAACTCATCAAGCATGCTATCATAAAGAATTGGAATTTCTTTTACCTTCATCTCAATCTCTGCACGCTCTCGTGCTAGATCAACAGTTTTCTGAAGTACAGGTTCAAATGATTTCCAATCGTTAGAAGCCTTTGCCTTTTTCCATGAATCAAGACTAATTGGCTGATGTTTAGCAATTCTTGAAACAAGATCCTCTGGGATTTTTGTTTCCTTGTCATAATCTCGACGTGCCAAGAAGACATTCCGAAGCTGAATCACATCCAGTTTATCAGAATCACTCTCTACCTTATCCAATAATCTTCCAATTTCAGGATCTGTCATCTTCTGATGATATAGTTTCATCAGCACCGACAATTGTTCACTTCTTTGCATCAATCCTTTGGGGGGCATATAGGTTTCGTAGTCCCATCTTATTTGATAAATAACAGAGTTCAAGAGTATCAGATCTTTTTCCCTGTCCATAAGGTCTTCATAAGCTTCCACTTCTGTCACCCTATTCATGGTCAATACTGAATTGGAGGTCTACACAACATCGTTATTTCTGTTCCGCAATACCTACTTCTCTCTTCTTGCAAAGTCAAGAAATAGAATAACACCTCCAGTAATAGTAAGACTTAGACCAATAATAACAGTCCAATAGATTAGAAGTAGTATGTTTATGACTCCTGATACAACAAAACAAAGACCAACTATGAACCACCGACGAGTGTTAATGATAATAATACCAATGACTACTAGGCACAAGCCTATTATGAATGTCCAATAGATGACCTCATCGAGTATTAACACTGAGAAGAGAGTTCCAAAAACTGGTACAAGATTGATGAAACCTCCAGACCGAGTAGCTCCTAGTTTTCTAATGCTAATAAAATAAAACAAGAAACCGATGAAGGTTACAAAAGCTCCAAGATAGAGTGCATTGAGCCAAAATATCGGGTTAACCAAAGCTGGGAGTGACCAAACTTCTTCCGTGATTGCGCCTAATCCAAAGAGAAAGGCTCCAATAATCGAACCCCCTGTTGTGACTTCAAGAGGAGAGAGTGTTTTCATTGCCTCTTTTCCTATTGAAGAATAAAGACCCCAGGCGAACATAGCTGCTAAGATTATCAGATTACCCACTAGATAATCTAAATTGAACTCAAGGAGAGCTTGAATTCCAACAACAAAAACAACTCCCATGAACGCAAGTATAAAACCGATGTATTGCCATGTTTTAGAGAGTCGTTCTTTATGATAGATGTGCGCTACTAAACTAACAGTGGCTGGATTAAATCCAGCTATAATCGCTCCTTGCGCTGCAGTAGTTAAACGCATCCCTGTCAGAAATAGAACACCATAGCCAAAAATGCCTGTCAAACCAACAAAAAATAGGATCTTGAAATTAGACCTTCTGAATATACGTCTTGGTTCTGACTCAGTAATGAAGAGAAGTATTAGGAAGAGAATACTGGCTGAAAAGAAACGAAAGAAACCAATTGTCATTGGCGGTGCAATCCCAACTAGTATCTTAGCAGAGGGCCAACTACCACCCCAGAATACCATGGCCAAAACGAGCATGGCATAATATCTGAGTGAGCTCTTTGTTGGTTCTTCAGACATCGAGTAGCCCCTGACATAGCGTGCTAGTGCTTAATATAAACGGACCTGAATCGGTAAAGCATTACTCGTCACGTTCCTATCGAAGAATTCAAATACGGTTGTGTAAAAATTTTGCACATCCGTAAGAGGTGTTTTCGTGTTAAATGACGAAGAGCTAGAAGAAATACGTCGAAGGAAAATGCAGATTCTTATGGAACGGGCTCAGCAAGCTCAAAAGCCCCAACCCTTAGAACCCATGGCTAATGGTCGCGTGAATCTTTTGACGGATGCAAATTTCTGGCAGACCATTCAAAAGACGAAATTCGCACTTGTTGATTTCTTTGGACAATGGTGCAGCCCTTGCAAGACTCTCGCATCGATATTCGCTGAGCTAGCTAAAGATTATGAAGGGAAAGTATTTTTCGCGAAAATTGATATTGACCAGAATAGGCGTACAACAGTTCAGTTTGGTGTACATTCAGTTCCTATGGTTATCGCTTTTAAAGATGGAAAGCCAATTGGGAAGTTGCCTGGTCTTCGACAGTATGCGGATTATGATATGGCTCTGGAACAAATGGTAGGCAAAAGTCTTGACGAAAGCAGTTACGTTTAGATGAAAGAAGAGTTTCCCTTAAATAATTGGTAAATGGTGTGTCCACTATATAGATCAAAGAAACCATTGGATTTTAGCTCTGAGATGCTACCTAACATTGTCTGAATTCGTTATCGAGCAGGAGCTGATTTTCTAGCTCTAGTGTCTCGAATGTGAACCTTCCCTGAATGAACCGCACAACTAACGCAATAGTATGAGGTGACTCTGTGTACAGGGATGTAGGCTCCACTTTGCCGAAGCTCTCTTGCAATCTGTGGTTCTACTGAACTTACACTCTTTGTGTATTTCTTTGCTTTATCTGCGGGAACAATTCGTCCGCATCTTGAGCATTGAACGCCGCCTTTGTGACCAGCGCCGCCTTTAGCTCGACCTGCTGATTTTCGTTTCTTTGCCAATCGTTAAAATATTCCACCTTGGTTTGTGGCCTACATGCTCTCACACATATGAGCTTAAAGCCTTGTGGTTAAGTTCAACCATATTAAAAAAAAATGATGCATTCTTTCAATTGGCCAACGAAAAAATCTCTTTCCTTTGATTCCTACCCACTAGATTGCAGATATAATTGAATTTCAATAGAAACGTGTGAGACCCGGAAAAGACGAAACCATAATTTTCCAACACGAGAATGGATGCACTGAATACGAGAAAGCTGTGGATTGTGAGCTTCAATGCGAGATACCTATGCCTTTTCCGGGTCCGGGCTAGAAGACCTAACCACGTGCTAAAATCAAAAATAAGTTTGAATATAAGGTGTCGTTTCGTAGCAACTATATTCAATAGATTTATTTAGTCTATTTTTTCGGTCCGTGACTCCTCTAATGACATCTGTGAAAGTAATCATGTACCTAAATGATTAGAAAACATATAAACTGACTATTTTCGAACCTCAATTCTGCAGATATAGTGATTGCATTATTCTTCTTTCATACAAGCATGGGACTGGAGATTATCCGCCTTACTTCTGATCACAGATATTGGCATTGCTTTTGCATTCGTAGAATATCCAAAATTACCTTCCTTATCTGCAACAATGATACCTGCTTCACTTCCGGTTTTTCTCTCAAACATATCCATTCCTTTCTGGGCGGCTGACATGACATCAAGACCATCTTCTACATAGAGAACTACCATCCTACTTAGGACTACTCTCATGATATGTTCACCCCATCCGGTTGCAGAAGCCCCGCATATATCATTTGCATAAGCACCAGCTCCCATAACTGGTGAATCCCCTACTCTGCCAGGGAGTTTCTTGGCAATTCCTCCGGTTGATGATGTAGCAGCAATATGACCATTAGCATCCACAGTTATGCAACCCACTGTATCACCAACGGGAGATATGTAAGGAATTTCGATTTCTCCAGCTTGAATCTCTCGGCGGTAACCGTCCTGTATCATCCTATCATACAATTTCTTTGCATTATCACCTGCAAAGAAGTTGAAATCTGTTTTTTCCATGATATACCGAGCTAGAGAGATCGGATTTTGAATTCCAGTGATTGCTCCGACAGACCCAAACTGAAGATTGATGCCATCAACAATCATCGCATCAAGCTCGCGAATTCCATCAAGATTAGGTCGAGCTCCTTTTCCAGCATTTAAATTGCCACTGTTCTCCATAAAGAGAGTGCATACTTCGGCTGCATCGACTGCAGAACCTCCTGAGCTGAGAACATCAAATCCTGCTCTAGCAGCTTTTTCTACATACTCAATGCCAACAGGAATTCTGTCGTCTTTCCAAGCACCAGCTCCACCATGTACAATGATCATTGGTAGTTTCATCTGGACCACCGAGAATCGCTTGAAAATCTTCGATAGATTCCCAGTGATAATGTTATCTCTTTAATTATCAACTGGATTCTTAATAGTCCAATTCAAGACCCTGTCTTGGATCACTCCTACCTCCATGCAAGCTGTTCTTCAATCCTTGATATTCATGTTCAGACATACCAATCTCTCCTGTGGCAATAACACGAACATGAATAGGCATATCATGCGTGAAAGTGATGCTATACTCAACCTTCTTTGGTTTGAGACAGAAGAGATAGACAGCAATCACTTCAACAACAACGACTATGCCAATGTATAGAAAGACTCCAAAAATTGCTAAAAAAGGTGAAGCCATCATAATCAAGAACAAGAGAGGTATGCCAATTAGTAGGGCAATACATGGGTAGAAACACAACCGCATGTCATGTTTCGCTTTTGTCAAGACTATGTGACGTTCAGATATCACTTCCATAATGTAATCTTTGCCAAGATAGGATGCATTCCACGACTTAACTCCATACTTGATATCTTCCATCGTGTAATTCTCTGGCACACTGAATTCATCACTAAACGATGACACCCTCTATCCTCCTTCATTCCAAGGTTTGTCCCTAGAATTCAAGAGATGGCCCTCCATGACCAGGTTCCCTATGAATGGAATTTCTAAGAGAAAAGTATTCATGGGCGGATTTTTCTAACTCACCAGATCTCAAAATAGACACCTTGATTGGAATCTCATTTCCAATCCTCATCTCGATTACTGCTTTCTGAGGTCTTAGACAGAAAATAGCAACAAAAATCACCATGATCATCATAACAATACCCATTGCTAGAATCATGGCGTTCATTAATGCATAATAATCATAGATTCCCACTGTTCCAATGACTATCATAACAACCAAGATTATACTGGCACAGGTTGTGATACAACCAACACAGCACACTCTCATATCATGTTTCGACTTTGAAAGAATAATATGCCGTTCATGAACGACTTCCATAACATATTCTGAACCCATAGGAGACGCTAACCAGGACTTGACTCTGGACTTGATATCCTCCATCGAATAATTATCAGGTAAAGTGAGTTCATCATGAATCTTTGCTGGACTTGTCCCCTCATATTCGTACATCCTCAATACCTCACGAATAATATCATTCTGACATTGGTGTTCAGCTATTAATCTTATTCGGCCTAATGATTGAATATGAAAAAAAAAGAAAACAAGAGGGGTCAGAGACCCCTCCTATAAGCACCTCGCCTTACCATTGAGCGCCTTCAAATGCTGCTTTGATTGAACCTTGCATCAGGTAGATAATCACAATCAGCGAGATAATGATTCCAGGCAACATTGCCATCAGCATTATGCTGATACCTAATGCACCAAACAACATACCACCAAGCACTACTGAGAGAGCTAGTCCGATGACTAAACTAATGACCTGCATGATGATTGCAGCCATTCTCGACCATGGAATCATCTGAAATAGAGCGATACCTATAATCAAGTTGATTATACCTATCAGTGCTGTATACCCAGTATACAGAGCTCCATATAAGATTAGACCCCCTGGAACAGATATTAGATTCAATATTGCACCCAAGATTAGCAGGATTGCAAGTATTGTAACACCCAATGGTCTGCTTTTTGTTGGTGCAGAATAACCGGTTGTTGGTGTTGGTATTTCTGCCATCAAATTACCCTCCATGACTAAAGGAGTGGTCTTTTTAATGTAAAGCGTTGCTAATATATCTCGCGCCTATATATTCCCCATTAGCGCCTAATCGTCTATTGCCGAATTCAGTATTTAATTGGCATTTTCAATCAAAAAGAGAGGATATCATAAATCATGTAGACTTAAGTTCAAGAGAAACCTCTTTCGCATGAGATGACAACAATCAGATTCCTATCAAAAAACAATCTAAAATCTATCCACGAAGCTACGTTGGAAATCCTTGAAACGATTGGTATACAGGTGAAGAATGAAACAACGAAATCAATTCTGGTAGATAATGGTTGTACTCTAGATTCAGACCAAGTTAAGATACCAACATCTCTTGTCAAGGAATCAATCAAGAAAGCACCTTCTTATTTTGACATCTATACCCGAGATGGTGACAAATCACATATCATCGGATCTGAGAATGTTATTTTTAATCCAGGATCAACAGCTGTCTATTTCAAAGACCGAAAGACTAGAGAAATTCGTAAAGGGACTTTGAAAGACTGCATTGAACTGGTCCAACTAGTTAATAGCCTAGATCACATCAATGCCCAGAGTACTGCACTTGTACCTTCAGATGTTTCTGAGCAGCTTTCTTGTTTGTATAGACTCTATATCATTTTGAAACATTCTGCGAAACCAATCATAACTGGAGCATTCAGGAAAGATGATGTTCCAAATATGAAACTGTTATTAGAAGCAGTCGTTGGAAATACTGATGAACTTGCTAGTCATCCTCGGGCTATTTTTGATTGCTGTCCAACTTCACCATTAACCTGGGATGATGTAGGGTCTCAGCATCTGATGGACTGTTCAGCTACTGGCATTCCTGTAACAATTGTACCAGCTCCCCTTATGGGAGCTACAAGTCCAATTACAATTCAAGGCACTCTTATCCAATCTAATGCAGAGGTCCTAGGGGGTGTTGTTATCTCACAGCTTGTTAATCCTGGAACTCCAATGATTTATGGAGGAGCACCTGGCTCCTTTGATATGAAATACGCTACACCCAGATTTGGTTCAATGGAGGCAATTATTGCAGCTTGTGCTTCTTCTGAAATCGGGAGGTATTATAGACTACCAACTCAGTCTTACCTAGGGACAAGCGAAGCAAAAATAGAAGACTCACAGAGTGGATTCGAATCTGGAATTGGTCTGGTTCTTGGAGCCTTGACGGGTATCAATCTCATCTCTGGTCCAGGCATGCTCGCACAATTGAATTGTCAATCTCTTGAAAAACTTGTGATTGATAATGAACTGTGTGGTTCAGCGTATAGGTTTTCCAGAGGTGTGGAATTCGATGATATTGACTTGATAATAGAACTGATCGTAAAAATGGGATTCACTGGAGATTATCTAAGACAAAAACACACCTCGAAGAAGTTGAGGTCTGAACATTACATGCCATCAGAAATTCTATGTCGATTGACTACTGAATCGTGGTTGAAGGGAGGAGCAAAGAGTACTTTTGATAGAGCACATGAGAAAGTGAATTCAATCTTGCAAAACCATACTCCAGATTATCCTGCGCAAATCGATGTTCTTGAGAAAACCTTTGAACAGATCAAGAAAAAGTACAACAATACCGCTCATCAAAATATGAAGTAATGCACCAATGAAGGATGGAGTATATGAAATTGAATGCGTAAGGAAACATAATTCGCTTGACAAAGTGAATGGCTTAGGAATTCTTAACGACTATGTCCTTTCGCAGTCCCTTGCATTACTCTCTAGTCAACTCGTATCAAAAATCGTATCCAAGTATATCGACAGCAGAATCATAATGATTGCTTCAATGACTGTTGCGATTGATAACGGAACTAAACTCGCTCGTAATACGAACATGACCATTGTTGGTTCACTGTCTAATGAGAGATCCTAATTTCATAACGAAGGTGCAATGAAAGTCATATAAAGAGGGAGTTGGAGGGAAGTTCCCTCCAAGAACTTGTTCTATGAACTCCGCTTGTTCAATAGATACCAAATGAATACAAGCCACAGACCTGCTACAAGTATGAGTGCCTCTGTAATTGGATCAAATAAAGTCCATGCTCGTTCCAAATAGAAAAGCGCTAATCCTAGAATTAGCACGATTCTCTTGAAATCGTTCATCAATCCTGGTAGTAGAAAGATTATTGAAAGCGCAAAGACAATGGCGAGGAAGTATAGTACAAAATTCAAAGCAGTGAATATTCTTGGAATAACATATACAGCCCAAACAACTAGGAATAGAATTGCAAATAGCATCTTCCAAGATTCAAGCCAATCTGGCTTAGAGTGTGATAGCGTCCAGACGGGTAAGAAAATTAATCCAGTTCCATATATAATGATAATGATTGACACGTCCACTACTGTGAAGTAAACCAGCGTGAAATAGCTGAAGATTAAAATGAAAGTCAAAAATCCGTATATAGCTGTCATCTTTGCTCTACCATGAGCCTTTGAAAAATCTAGAAGATGTAGGATGGCGAGGATTACCAGGGGTATGAGAATCAATCCCGCAATAGTCAGCTCAAGTAACTCAAGTTGCATGCGAATACCTCCAAATTGGAGTTAATCCATGTCACTTGCTTCTATTTGAATCATTGGAGTGGTGTGGGTGTGACGCAGTTCAACAGGCTTATAAAAGTTAGACTCGTCTAAGATTTCTGAGTACCTGCTGGTTGGGTTCTAGATTGAGTGTGAAGACAATGAGCTTGAACCTCTTCTTTCGGATTTCTTTCTTGCTACTCTGGGCAATATTCGGTATTGTAAGGGGATACTATGGTCGAAAGACAAAGACCCATGATAGTCTTGTTGGAGTCAAAGAGAAACTGAAGGCTGCAGAGAGGGACATGGGTAAAGGATTCAAGATTCTAACCGCTATGATCACAGTAATAGGTGCTGTTGGTTTAGTCCTGTATTTGCTTTCACCACCTTGGTGGACATGGACTCGGTTTCCTCTTGAAGAGTGGTTGCAGTGGATAGGTATTGTTGTTGCTATTCCACCGATATTCCACTTAATCTGGGTTCATAGACATCTGGACACACAATGGTCAATTGCATCGGAGCTACAGGAGGATCACAAGCTCATTACTTCGGGTCCATACAAGAGGATTCGTCATCCAATGTATCTTGGTATCTTCATCTACACGATTGGATTGATTCTCATTTCATCAGACCTGTTGGTCTTAATCTTCTTCGGTTTCTCAATCTGGGTGAATTATCGGAGGATTCCTGATGAAGAACAGATGATGATAGATGAGTTTGGTGATGAATATAGAAACTATATGAAAAGGTCTGGAAAACTACTACCTCCATTTCATAGAACTTCAAATTCGATAGAGGAATGACTCAGTTCGCTGCAGGTTACATCATAATATTATTAGTGTTCCGCGATCTATTGGTGTACACTCTAATGTACCTCTGACATCTACATTGTCAAGTCTTACCCAAAAATGACCTGTAGAAACCTGACATATTAGATCTCCATAAACTATGGAATTTGTCATGTTAATTCCATTGTTGCCTGGACAATTTATACCATGATGCATGTTAATATTCGAGAAAGTTGCGCCACTGGCTGTCACATTGATATTACCATGTCCTGCTAGCGCTTCGAGATTGATTGTATATGCCCTATTGATAGTAACATTAACGAATGCTTCAGCATCTCCTTTGTTTAGCGCACAAACATCAGCTGGGTTTTCTTTTAATATTTCAATGTAAACATACTCGTCATTCGAAGTATTCGTTACTTGAAGTCCAGTGTTTTTCCCTTTGGCTCCTTCCACTAGGACTGTTAGTTTCCAATTAATTCGGATCATATAACCAGGATCATCAACCACATTGAAAGTTACATTGTGAAAACAAACATCATAATAGATTGAAATATTTACAGCACTTGGATAGGTATCCTCGTAAATAATCAGAGTTTCATCATAGTCGACCAATGGCGTTTGAGAGAGGTATACATATAACAAACCAATAATCATGGCTGAAGCCAGCAACACAACAAACATAATACACATTGATCTTCTTCTCATATTCATCACTTTCTGATTGATGATTTGTTCGAAATTGGTCTATCGTTTCTATTTCAGAATTTGTCCGTTAAATCCGTTTTTGGTATCTCATATCCTCTTTTCTAATATTATGGAGCTGCTACTAGTATTCTCTGCTCTAACGGATGTATCCTCTCTTGAATAGTTGGGATATTATTGAAGACAGTCTCTATTCTTCAGGACCCAATTCTTGTTCTTTCAAGTCTCTCCGAAGTACCTTGCCCACTAGGGTTTCTGGTAGTTCCTTTCTGAATTCTACATCTTTGGGAACCTTATATGGTGATACATTCTTTCGACAGAACTCTCGAATCTCACCAACTAACTCTTCGCTTGCTTTGAATCCATCTTTCAGAACAACATAAGCTTTGACAATATCACTACCCTTTATTTCAGGGTCTGGAATACCAATGACAGCAGCGTTTTCAACAGCTTCATGTTCAAAAAGCACATCTTCTACCTCTCGTGGATAAACCTTAAAGCCGCTGACATTGATCATGTCTTTTTTCCTATCAAGAATGTAGAAGTAACCATCTTCATCCATTCTTCCAATGTCACCAGTCAGAAGCCAACCATCTTTGATTTGACTAGCTGTAGCATCTGGTTTATTCCAATAGCCCATCATTACCTGCGGCCCATTAATCATTATCTCGCCTTGTTCACCTATGGGCATGATCTTTGTATAGTCATCAACATCTACTATCCTCACTTCTGTATCTGGAAGAG
>LRSL01000073.1 GCA_001563335.1 Candidatus Thorarchaeota archaeon SMTZ1-45
TTGCCAGTTGCGTCAGTCCACATGAGAACAATGGGTCTAACAATAACAGTTCCCTCTTCTTTTGGTGTTAGTCTGACCTCCACACACTTGTTCTCTCCTGGAGCAAGGTCAAAGCGTAATTGTTGTGGGTCGACCTCCATGTGGTCTTTGGGGAACCAATAGATTTTCCCTGATACACCACTGATTGGTTGGTCACTGACATTGTAGACAGTCACCTTTCCTCTGAGTTCTGCGCCAGTCTTCGTTTCAGGACTCACCTCAAATGTTGGAATGATCTTGTAAAGACCCTCAAGGACCTTTAAGGGGCCATCAGACACACCAACTTGGACCTCCTTTCGACCATCGCCTCCAGCATCACCAACATTGATGGCGAGAATCTTTTTCCCAATGTCAACTGACGCCAACTCATTTAGGTCAGCCATGTGAAGACTATAGAAGTTAATCTTGAAATCGGAAGTAGCTACAACAATCTCGTCCTGATGGTCAGCGTTCAGTTCCTCAATCCTAATAGATAACGCCTTTACATCTTCTAGTTTGGAGAATAGGTCTAGCTTACTCTCTTCGTTTCGATAGATGCGGACTGAACCATCATGGGTGACAACACCCAACTCCATCTTCCTGTCGCCAAGTACATCTCCTGCAGCAACCGAAATCACAGGACTTGGTAATTCGATGACCTCTATCTGGTCAACGGAGTGGTTTCGGACTTTGAAGACCCTAAGAGTACGGTCTCTATTCCCTGTAACAATCTCCTCAATCTCATCTCCGATCACGTCGCACGTGCCAATGGCAATAGGCATGTCATCGAGCTTGTGGTTCACAAATTGGGTGATATTGTTTGCTGTGTCCATTTGGAGAATTCGCAATGTAGAATCGCTACCGCCGACGAGAATCTCATTCTTCTCATCACCCGTAACGTCGGTGACATAGACAGTTGTCACAAAACGGTCAACTGGAAAATGAGCCAGAAGTTCGAGCTGACCACTAGGAGCATATCGATAGACTTGGACTGTTCCGGCTTCCCCTGCTTTCTCCCCAGGTCCTATAGCACGACCTATGACAAGTTCCATTTGTCCATCGTTATTCGCATCTGCAATCTTGATGGAGAGAATGCTACCCCCAACATCATGTTGTGCAAGAAATGCAATTTCACTCTTATTAGCATCGTAGAGACGAAGGACTCCATCACGACCACCAGTGCACAGTTCAGCTGTACCATTACCAGTTACATCTCCAACTGCAATAGCGCTCGTACTCTCGTCATCTTCTATCTCGAACAGAACTTTCGGTGAACCCAAGTCAGCAACCTTCCTGTTGATAATGGCTTCTATGGTATTGACTATATTTTGATGTGCCTATTACAACTATTGAATGCATCAGGTGCCTTTTTTTACTTTGTTGGGTCAGCCTCTTATCATTCAATGGCTTGTCAAGAGCACAGCATTTAACAGATTAAGGGTTTTTGTTGTCTTGATTCAAAAAATGCCCAAACTCTCAGTTCGAAATCTCTCAAAGTCTTATCCAAACGGGAATTCAGAAGAAGTCGAGGTGCTTGACAACATCTCATTTGATGTGCATGAGGGAGAATTGTTAGGCATTGTTGGACCCAGTGGTTGTGGGAAAACTACGTTATTGAAGATCATTGCAGGACTGCTAGAAGCTGACGAGGGACAAGTCTTCATAGATGATGAAGAGGTGCATCCAGGACACAACCGGGTTGGGTACATCTTTCAGCAAGAGTCACTCTTCCCGTGGAGAACAGTCAGAAAGAACATTCAGTTTGGACTTGAGATTACTAGCGTTGATTCATCCAGAATGAATGAGCGAGTGAATGAAATCATAGAGATTGTGGGGATGGATGGACTTGAGGACAATTATCCCCACGAGATTTCAGGAGGGCAAGCAAGAAAGACAGAGATGGCTCGTAGTCTGGTTGTATCACCCGATATTCTTGTTGCAGATGAGGCATTGTCCAACCTCGATGCCCAGACCAGAAACTATCTTCAGGAGGAGTTTCTACGAATCCAGAAGAGAACAGGATCAACAATTGTCTTTGTATCTCACAATGTTGATGAAGCAGTCTTTATGTCTGACAGGATACTAGTTCTTAGTAATATCCCTTCAAGGATTATTTCAGAGTACGAGATTGATGTGCCAAAGCCAAGGATACGGACTTCACAAGAGTGCCTTGCATATCGAAGTAAAATCCTCGATGTCCTAAAAGTTGAGCAGGAGAAGGCTATGAGTCGTTCTAGACAGAAACAGTCTGTCGCCACCTGAGAAGATATCTTTCGACATACAAAAATGCAAATGTTATCAAGAAGCCAATCAATCCAATGAGGAGCATGCCAATAATTACCTCTGCGGTCCTGCCGACTCCCCAATAAGTCCAAATCAAATATCCAAGACCATCATGGCCACGCAACATTTCAGCGGCAACTAGACACATCCAGCCTATGCCAAATCCTATTCTAAGACCTGCAAAAATCTCGGGGCTAGCTGAGGGAACGACTATTTTTCCAAGTATATCTCGTTCACCTGCTCCTAGTGTCTTCGCAACATCAATGTGAACGGGTTCTGTCCGCTTCACTCCAGTTGTTGTGTTGATTAAAATTGGGAAGAATGCACCCACCCAGATAATGAATGCTTGGGCTCCAATGATGTTACCCGGAAACATGAGTAGTGATAGCGGAATCCAGGCAATGGGGGGAATGGGTCGCATTGCTTCAACAACCGGTCCTAGAATTGAATAAACAGAACGATAGCGACCAATGATAATTCCCAATGGAATCCCAGTTACTCCTGCAATAAGAAATCCCAAGGTAACTCTGTTTACACTTGCAATAATATGTTGGCTCAAGTAGACGCCTTCACTATCACCTTCAAATGTGAGTCTAAGTAGTGCATTCAAGACATCTAATAGGTTTATTCGAGTCAGACCTGCAATAAGTTGCCAGAGAGTCAAGACAATGACAAGAGGAATGACTATTTTCAGAACGATCCATTGGAGAGTATCTTGTGTAACAGACGAGGGCTTTTTATCAGGAGGTGCATCAGTTTGATGCGATTTAGACACAGCCATTCTTCTCAACACAGCGAGGATATGTCCTACTTTTCTGTCTGTCGCTTTTTAGCAACATAGGAGCAAGCTATCTGCAAAGGTTGTATTAAGAAAACCATCCAAAAACGCAGTTGTGTCTGTTGGAATCTTCTCAGTAATGAGCTGGCCCTCAGCAATTAGGAAATCTAGATACATCTCAATACCAGTTCTGTTCAAATTATAGTCGAAGATAATATTATTGAAAGCTGTTGTCACTGGAGTTAGGTCCATTTCCAGCCAATCCACAGCAATCTGAATTGCTTTATCGGGATTGTTTACAATCCATGTTTCAGCTTCTGCATGAATGTTAATGACTTTCTGGACAATATCAGGATGATTAATCATGAATATGTTATCCGTGGCAACGACGCAACAAGGATGACGAGGCCAGATTTCCCCCGAGAGAGCTAGGGGTACTGCTTTTCCTTCATACTGTGCTAATGCATTGAAGGGTTCCCAGACCACGAAAGCGGGAGTATTGGCTGAGAGGGAATCTGCCATGAGTGCAGGTAATGTTTGAGCTGTGGTGATGTTAGCAATCGATAGACCTGATTGATTCAGAGCCAGACGAAGAAGAAAGTTCTGAACAGTTGCCGGACCCGGATGAAGGACTTCTTTGCCCACAAGATCAGTGATGGTTGTGACATGACCGGCGTCATATTCGGATTTCGATGCCATAATCGCTGAGCCCTCCATATTCACAGCAGCTAATACTGTCACAAGGATATCTTGGTTGATACGTTTCACTAATGCAGGAGCAGCTCCTAGATACCCCATATCAATCTCACCTGCAAGAAAACCATCCATTTCATAGGCGCCATTTGCATATTCAACCAAATTAACGACGATGCCCTCTCGTTCAAAATATCCGTTTTCAATTGCAACTCTGAGAGCTAGCTGGTGGAGATCTTTCGATAGGTAACCTATTCGGACATCAGGTTGAGGCGCGGGATTCCAGAGTACTACTAATGCAATAGACCCGATTAATATCGCAGCAACAACAATGGCAACTGCTTGGTTTCGTTCCAATTTCAGCTAACCTCAGGATAACGCTATATGAAATGTATAAGAGGCTTGAGTTTTGGGACTCTGAATCCATCAAGTTGATTAGTTAGGGTTCACATTCTAAAGCTATGTCACTTCGAGATCGCATTCCTGACCAGCTGAAGATAGGTAAAGAGGTCATTGCGATAACCATTGATGATGACATTGCAGTGTATCCAACTAGTGATTACATCCTTCTTGAGATATCCCACAAGGCAGGTAAAGTCAATATTCTCAAGGTCGCAAATACACTCAGAGGATTAGTAAAAGACGATAACCTGATGGTTGCGGTGCGTGGCTTTGGTTTCAAAGGAATCGGTCTAGCCGTGAGAGTTGCTCACGAGTTAAAGGTAAGAGAAACCAATTTCAAATATGAGATGACATTCGATACATTTGATGCAACGGATCCTAAGACCGATCGACCCGTAACCAGCGTTCAAATTATTGTCATGCCACCTGAATAATGATCATGGAGAGTAGACTTTATGGATGGTAGCAAAAAGAGTCCATTGAGTCTCAGAGTGAAATTATCAGTGATTCAATTTCCTGAAGTCTGCCCAGTCTGTTTAGAGGAACCAGAGGACCTAGTATTTATCACGATTATGGAACGCGCGTATGATGAGTATGCATCAAGCTCATGGAACAAGCAGCAAGATAAGATGTCAGTTGCGCTTAAGGCTGCAGAAGGAGCAATAACATTTTCAGTTCCAACATGTATGAGGCATGGTAGCAAGAGTGTTCGTACCTTGAGAACAAAGCTAATTTCAGCTCTAGGATTCTTTGTCCTGTTTTATCCGATACTGTTCTTTCTGTTACAGATCAATGTCGCCCTAAATTACTCCCGCGATTTGCTACAACCAATTTTAGGACTCGTGGCAACAACAGGACTCCTCATTGTCATCTTACTATATAGTCTAATTCCCAGAGCTTTAGAAAGAGCCATTCGTTTTCGTGAGGTCAGTCGTGTCAAAGACTCGGTGCTGTTGTCATTTTCCAATATGGAATATTATGCTCTCTTCTTGAATCTCAACGAGATGAATGCAGTGATTGTTAATGATAAAAAGGATGGAACCAACGATTAGTACATTGGTAATCTTCAAGTGGTATAGATGTAACAATAAGATATCTTGTAGGTGGAATATGGATTGCGGTTGAAACATGTTGTTGCTACATTACTAGTAGTGTCAACATTGTTGATAGCAACTGCAACTAGTCTATTGATTACCTCATATGACCCAAGTTCGAAGGTAATTATAATCAACCCTGCTGGAAAAAGTGTCAGTGCACTAGCACAGATTAATGAACCAATTATTATCACTAGTAATCTAGATTTTGCTCTATTTGGAGCAACTGGAGTTGGGACTCGCTCGGAACCCTATAAATTCGAGAACCTTCAAGTCATAGAAAATGGTAGCTGCATTCAGATTCAGGACACAACTGCGTATTTTGTCATTTCTAACTGCAGCTTGGAGTCAAGTAATGATGATCCAGTGATTCTATTTCAAAATGTGGAAAATGGTCGAGTAGAAGAATGTGAAACTAAAGGTGGTTCAAGTGGTGTAGAATTGTATCAATCGGTGGACTGCACTGTTGAGGATAACATCTTGTATGACTGCTATAATGGAGTTTCGCTTCTTTCATCTGCCAACAATACAGTCCTAGGGAATAGGATTCATGGCAATCACAAGGGGATTTTCTTCGATCAGACAAATCATTGTCTCATAATCAGCAACTCAATCTACTCAAACTTCCGATATGGAATTCAAATTCCATTTAACTCCCATAACAACACGATATATGGCAATAGAATCGGATGGAACGACATTTCTGGAATAGCCCTTGAAAACGCATTTGACAGCGGCGAGGATAACGCCTTTGATGATGGAGTTAGTCTTGGTAACTTCTGGTCTGACTTCAATGAATCAGAAATCTATAGGATTCCAGGAAATGCGGCTTCTATAGACCAATTTGCTCAGCTTCTTGAGGATAGAGTGGCCCCTGGTGTGATCCCACTTGATGACGTGGCAATTGATGTTGAAGCAGTTGGTAGCATCTTGATTTGGTCAGTATATGATCAGTTTCCAGAGTATTATATTATTAGTGAGAATGATATGCAAGTGGTCATGGACTTATGGGAGAGCGATGTCATCTCATACGAACTGGATCACCTTGATATAGGAACCTATACAATACTTCTCACCTTATATGATGCTCCGGGAAATGTCGCTTCAGACACAGTGATTGTTGAAGTCATATCACGTATCCTTGGAGGTATAGGAACGGAGCTAGTTATGATTGCCTCAGGAATCACTGTTGCGAGTTTTGTAATTGTTGTTTACCTTATCAAGAGATTGTCTTAACAGAGTACGTTAATTGCCGATTATTGTTGCGCGGAAAGTAACCCTATTAATAGTCTCTACTATGTTAATGGGGTATTTCCGGTTCTGATTCGCGGTCGACCGAATAAATCTCGGATTTGCAGCGTTCTCCTCACGTACATAAAATCGCTGGAGTGGTGTCGACTTATGTGCTTGGCACATGCCCTCCAGCAATGAAAGCAAATTCCTTTTTTCATCTTTCAAGGGGCTATGCCACTAAATACATAAGCACCCCTCAGCGAGCCACCCGTGTATCTTCTCCCAATGTAGGTGAGATTGAAAGTGTCTTACGATTTTGCAAAAGGCATAACTGAGTTTCGCTGGCATGGTCGTGGCGGCCAAGGTGTGGTCACCAGCAACCAAATGCTAGGCAAAGCAGCTCTCGCAGAAGGAAACTATATACAAGCTTTCCCCGAGTTTGGTCCAGAAAGGACTGGAGCCCCTGTGAGGGCATTCTTGAGAATTAGCAAAGCTCCCATTCAGGTCTATGCCCAGGTATACAATCCTGATGTTGTGGTCTGCATAGATCCCACTCTTGTAGAGGTTGTTGATATTACCGAGGGTCTGAAGGAAAATGGTACTCTGGTCATTAACACAACTAACGAACCACAGACTATTAGAAACAAGTTTGGTTTCAAGGGCGGCAAAGTTGTCACAGTTGATGCCAGTACGATTGCAATGGAAGTCATGGGTCGACCATTCTATAACATGCCAACCATGGCAGCAGCAGTCAAGGTCACTGGTGTTGTGTCGGTAGATACTGTGGTGAGTGAGGTCCTTGAGCGATACCCCGGTAAAGTTGGAGATTTGAACAAGGTCGCAATTGAGAGAGCAGTCAAGGAGGCAAAGGTCGGATGAGTGAGAAATACGATGAGATTCCGATTGCTGGCAATATCATCGAAGCTGGCAATTCTGAGAAGTACAAGACTGGTGGTTGGCGAGCTGAGAAACCCATCCACAGCGATGAGAAGTGCCTCTGGATAAAGAATGGCACCTGTGGACGATGTTGGATATTCTGTCCTGACATGGCAGTTGTTCTGACCGAGATGGATGGAAAGTACTCCTATGCATACAACTATGATTACTGCAAAGGTTGCGGGATATGCGCAAGAGAGTGCCCAACGGATTCGATTCATATGGAAATGGAGTGAGAGTAAATGAGTGTACCGAAAGACAAAATCACTGTTGAAGGTCTGACCGGTGATGCGGCTATTGCACACGCGCTCAAACAGGCAGATCTTGATGTTCTAGCAGCTTATCCAATCACTCCTCAGACGATTATTGTCGAAGACTATCAACGCTTCGCGGCTGATGGAGAGGTGAAAGCACATGTCATCCCTGTTGAGTCTGAGCACTCAGCCATGAGTGCATGTGTTGGAGCATCAGCTGTGGGTGGTAGAGTTGCTACCGCATCTGCGTCAGCAGGTCTCGCGCTCATGTGGGAGATTCTCTATTGTGCAGCATCAATGAGGATGCCAATCGTCTTCACTGTGGCAAACCGGGCTCTATCTGCACCTATCAACATCCACAATGACCATTCAGATGGAATGGGAATGCGCGATAGTGGGTTCATTCAGCTGTACTGTCAAAGCTCACAGGAAGCATATGACACTACCATCATGGCTTTCAAACTTGCAGAGCGACATGACGTGTTGCTACCAGTTATGGTCGGAATTGATGGGTTCATTCTCAGCCACAATGTGGAACGTGTTGAGATGCTCCCTGACGATGCGGTCTACAAGTTCCTCGGAGTGCGAGAACCGTTCATCTCACTGGACCCTGACAACCCAATAACAATGGGACCACTAGCACTCACAGACTACTACTTTGAGTTCAAACAGCAGCAAGATGATGCTATGAAGAACGTTACGAAAGCCTACCATGAGGTTGAAACCGAGTTTGCAAAGTTAACAGGTCGAAAGTACGGTGTTTTCGAAACCTACAAGACTGAAGACGCTGACATCATCATCATCGCCATGAGTACCATGGGAGGCACAGCCAAGGTTGTTGCTGATGTCATGAGGGAGAAGGGTGACAAGATCGGTGTTATCAGACTCAAGATGTTCAGACCGTTCCCGACAAAGGAGATTGCTGAAGTTCTTGAAAAGACGAAGGCTGTGGCGGTCTTCGAGAAGGCCATGTCCTTCGGAGCAGCCACAAATCCGTTGGCTCTTGAGGTCAGAACAGCACTCTATGACATGAAAGAGAGACCTATGGTGGTAGACTTTGTGGTAGGACTTGGGGGACGTGATGTACCACCAATGACGTTCGTTGAAGGAATTGAGAAGACAAAGGAATACCTCAAGAAAGGTGAAGCTCCACTGTACGAAACCTTGGGGGTGCGAAAATAATGAGTGACGACAAACCAGCAGTTTCAATCAAGGACATGCTCAAGCGGGAACCAATTCTTAGCTCCGGTCACAGGATGTGTGCTGGGTGTGCTGCGCCGACTGTGATCAAGCTCATGGGAATGGCTCTCCGAGGCCCAACTATTGTCTGTAATAACACAGGCTGTCTTGAGGTTGCTACAACGATTTATCCATACACTGCGGGGGAGATACCATGGATCCATGTTGCCTTCGAGAATGCGGCAGCTGTTGCATCGGGAGCTATAGAGGCAATTAACGCAATGCGAGCAAAGGGTCGGTACAAACATGAGCATGTTGATGTGATAGCTTTGGGTGGAGATGGTTCATCCTTTGATATCGGATTTGGAGCCATCAGTGGGGCGCTGGAACGAGGTCATGACTTCGTCTATATGTGCTATGACAATGGTGCGTACCAAAACACAGGAATTCAACGGTCAGGAGCTACATTCCCAGGTCAGGAGACCACTACCTCATGGGCAGGTGATGCAATTCCAGGTAAGCTCGAGCGTAAAAAGCCACTCGCTGAAATTGTCGCTGCTCATAGGATTCCGTATGTCGCAACTTCAGAGCCCTACAACTACCGCGACTTCATCACAAAGTTCAGAAAAGCTCTGGAGGTAGAAGGGTCCGCATTCGTGCACGCATTCTCACCCTGTCCGAGGGGCTGGCGATCACCCTCAGGTGACAGTATCTCGCTGTCCAAACTGGCTGTGGAAACAGGGCTTCATCCGCTCTATGAGGTCATTGATGGTGAAGAATGGATTATGTCGGGACCTAGCAAGCGAGCAGCGGAAGCAGGTCTGAAGCCTGTTGACGAGTACTTCAAGACACAAGGTCAGTTTAAGCATCTCTTCAGACCGGAATGGGAAGACTTCAGAAAGAGAATCCAGGAACAGGTCAACCACGACTGGGATCTCTTGAAGAAGCGCTGCGGTGTTGAATAAATAAACTAGAAACTGGAGCTATAAAGCTCCAGTTGATTCTTCTTTTTCTTCTGCTCGACCATAGATTGCTCTAACTGGACGGAGTCTGACTCAAGTATATTCTCAGTCCATCCATCAGTGAAAAGATGCAGGTCAATGATTACATACACAAAAAAATAGAATGCGATATAAAGAATGCCAATAATGGGCAAAATGGCAAGTTCTACTAAGAAACTAATTGTCGAAAAGAAATAAGCCCCAAGGAACAAAATGACAGAGGTCACTAGAAAAAGGATTGAGCATGGACGAAGATCTTGATTCATTTCATTAATTTCTGACTTGACCTCACACACGAGATCAGATGGCCATAAGATTTGACCAGTAGTTGCTTTGACGAACCTGAGGAATTCTCGCTTTTTCATTCCCAGATCGTATTCCGAATATACCAACCTTTCAAGATAGGGTGCAGATGACTCTAACTCATCTGGGGGAACAATTCTTGCGTCTAGATACATGATTGCTTCAGAAATGGTATTTTGAGATAGTCCTTGGAAACTATGTCGTTTCAAGTCTGATCACCATGCATTTCTACACAATCAAAGCCCGGATATCTTAAACTTCTTTTTGTCGATGGATATATCTAGAGGAGAACTAGACATTGTCAGTTTATTCGAGGTGCTCTCACATGAAAGCAATAATGTACGATCTCAAAATCAACAAGGTCATCAGAAAGAAGATGAAACTCGCTGGTAAGTACGCCATGATAAAGTATCGAGAAGACTGGCCTAAGCCAACCATAAAGCATCCACGACAGGTAATTGTTAGACCTATCATATCAGGCATATGCGCATCAGATGTTAACCAAATAGATGTCAATCTTTCTTATTCAGCTACTATTCTTGCGAGAAAAGACAATCCATTTCCTCTAGGTCACGAAGTTGTAGGTGTTGTGGAAGAAGTTGGGAGTGAGGTTGAAGGACTCCAAGTTGGCGATAAAGTGGGGCACTCTCCAGTGGTTTCTTGTGAGTGCTATGGTTTTGAATACTGTGAGAGTTGTAGAGATGGTAGACCTGAAACATGTCAAGCAATTGTTGGAATTGGGGACAACTCTGACCGAGAGGAGGCATATGGAGGACGTTTGAATTTTGGAGGGTTTGGTAGTGGTACCTTTAGTGAATACTTTGTTACATTTGCAGGTCAACTGCAGAAAGTACCAAAAGGCATTCCTGAAGATGCCGCTCTCATTGCAGAACCTCTAGCAGTGGCGATTCATGCTGTAAGCCAGAAGCAGCCTTCAGATGATGATACAGTTATTGTCCTTGGGGCGGGAATTATTGGGTTATTGACTGTCAAGGCAATCAGAGGGCTCGGGTCGAAGTGTAAGATAATTGTCATAGCTAGGTATCCATTTCAAGAGGAAGCCGCCAAGCGGCTCGGTGCAGATGAAGTGATATCTGAGAGAAGGAGAGACGAGCTCTTTCAAAAGGTCGCAGACATTACGGGTGGACATCTATTAAAACCTGCAATTGGCAACAAGATACTCTATGGAGGAAGTGGACCAGATATTGTCTTTGATTGTGTTGGAACAGATTCAACACTGGATGACTCGCTACGTCTTGTTAGGAATAATGGGACTCTTGTACTAGTTGGTATGAGTTTTGGAGTTACAAAGAAGACTGACTGGATATTAGCGGTTTACAAACAAGTACACATTATAGGTTCAATGATGCATGGCATAGAATATCGTGATGGAAAGTCGATTGACAGCATGGAACTGGCTTTCGAGCTGATTGAGAGAAATCATCCTTTACTTGCAGGGCTTGTTACACACAAGTATGGCATTGATGAGTACAAGACTGCTTTTTCTGTGGCTTCAAAAAAGGGAACGAACAATGCAATTAAAGTCGCATTTGAATTCAAGCAGGACTAGAATCCAAGTAGTGCATGAAGACCTCCCATAAGCATCTCATATAGTGTTTCTCCAAAAGCGAAGAGGAGAAAAATCGTTATCCAGATATAGATGCCCATTGCAGCATGTCTAAACCTCGAGCGTTTCCTCGAGAATTTGTGTGCCACTTTTTTCAGTTCATCAACCCGATTCTTATAGTACAGTGAGAGGCCATTATTCGTGATGGACAGAACATCTTGATTCTCATCTATTAAACCAGACCGCTTTGCAATTTGGACATGTTTTGAAATCCCCTTTTTCTCAAGATTTCTAAATCCGAGTACAGCTTGTACATCGAAGTACCTATAGCCAATGGTAATTCCCTTGATGAATGCTTGATTGAGATTCTCTTTTGTATCAGGACCTCTTGCAAGTCGGGCCAGCAGCCATGCTGTAATGAGATCATCGTAGGTATCAGCCGCAGCTAGATGGATTGTATCAACACTCAGATCATCTCCAGCCTGTAGTATCTCTCGTAGAGCTTCGATACCCTCCCAGACAATCACTATGGCTATGAGAAGTGCAACGATGGAATCAATCACATAGATTTGAAACTCTGCGAAGAAAAGCCCAATCAAAACGCCTGCACCAATTCTGATATGTGTCTGGTCTTCCTTGGCATCGCTTACAAGCGCGAGATTACCAGACATACGACCGACTAGAGTCTTGTACCTAATGAGACCGTAAGTCATTGCAATTGACAACGCTGTGACAACATAGCCCCAGAATGTCACATTTATTTCTTCAGCAGTTATCAATCTCAAGATTGCATTGTACCCAAGTAGCGACCCTGAGATTAGCATGAAAACCATTATAGCAATCGCACCTAGACGGTCACGTTCATACTTCAGACTAAGAGCAATAATTCCCACAACCACTAAATCAGTAAGATTCTCGAGACCGTCATTCATCATAGCTCGGCTACCAATACTGAAACCAATCCAGAGCTTGAGAGTCACGAATAAAATCAGGACAAAGGCTGAAGAGATAATGACCCATTTCTTTTGGAGAAATCGGTTCATCCAATAGCCTTCGTGTAGCACCTGCTTTCTTGATTGTTTAAGGATATTGATTCCTAACTGAGAGAGACTAAACCCGTCTTGTGCTTGGATTATTAATTCCTCATTAAAGCCATGTTGAAGGACTTCATCAACATCCACTGGCGATACTGTCATTCTACCTAGACGCACAACAAACATTGACTCAAGATGATCATAGAGTACCGTTTTTGTGCTATAGCCCTCATATATTGAGCAAAGTACTGCATAGAGCAAGGTATCTGCTGGGTCCCCACGCATTATTGTAGAGATTTTTCGATCGTGTTTTACGTAACGTATCTCCTGTTCACTAAGATTCCAGAGTTCATTAACAGATCCGGCTCTCTGCATCCACGCATCCCACACATAAGAGTTAGTTTTATCTAACTTTTGAGAACATATAAACTTGACTAACTTTTTGTGCCTGCATCAGGAGAACTTATGATGAACTGAGTAATCTAATACTCAGGGGACAGAGATGATTTTTGATATTGGTCGACCATTAATCATGGCACATCGTGGAGAGTCGGGTAATACTCCAGAGAATACGATTCTAGCTCTTGAGGCAGCAGTAGACATCGGCGTCGATGTACTGGAGTCTGATATCCGTTTCACAAAGGACAATGTTCCAATCCTCTATCATGATGAAGACCTAGTTCGCATAACTGGAAAGGACGAGAAAGTACGAAAGAAGACCTTGGATGAGTTATTACAATTCGACTTGGGCTATAACTTCACGACGGATGCTGGACGTACCTATCCATTTCGCGGAAGAGGTTTGACAGTCGTCACACTAGAAGAGGCACTCAAAAGATTCCCCAACACCATCCTCAACCTAGACATCAAGGACACGTTCAAAGAGGCACCTGATGAATTAGCACGAATCTTGTTGGAGAATCAGAGAACAGAGAAGATTATGATTGCCTCATTTCATCCTCAAAAGCTTAAGAGGTTCAGAAAGAAGGCTCCAACGATACCCACATCTGCTCATCCCAATGAAGTCCGTAACTTTGTGATTGGAACTATGATGAAGTCAATGAGATTCTTTGTGCGGTCAGTGAAGTATAAGGCGTTCCAAGTTCCTGAGTATTACGGTTCACTCCATGTTGTAACCCCTAATTTTGTAGCGGCTGCACATACGAGAGATATAGCAGTTCATGTCTGGACAATCAATGATCGAGAGTCTATGGAACGTCTGATTGATATGGAGGTGAATGGCATCTTCACTGACTATCCATCTGTTCTCAGAGAGATTCTTGAAGATCGAGGATATCTCTGATATGAGGACAGCTCTACTAGAATGAAATCAGCCGAAATAGCTTAATATGTACAGGTCGTCAGGTCGGTTTGATAGTCCAGGGACTTAGGACCGCGGGCTAAAGAACGACTGAATTTGGAAGAATGTGCAATGACCTGTCCAGAGTATGATGCGGCCGAAGGAAAATGCGGTGTTGACGGTTTCAAGTTCTATACAGGGATGCAAAAGCCCTGCGAGACTCCTGGTATAACCAAGGACAAGTGTCCTAGGTTTGCGATGTCAGGGTAGCAACTGTCAAGCGTTTCTTTTTGCATTAAGCGGTTGGGCAGCAATAGCTGCCCACTACAGTTCTTTCGGTTCTCTATCTTATTTTACTCCTATCCAGAGTATATCGAGTCACTCTTATGCACCTTATAAAAGAGGTAACAATAGTTAATATTATATTCTGATTTTACAATGGCACCAGGAGGAGATGAATTTTGAGTAAAAAAGTGAGTATACTTCAAGTAGTAAACATACTTGCGATTGTCATAACTATAGTAGTCAATGCCATTGCAGAAATCATTCCAGTGAATGGTGTGACCTCCAAAGATGTGTCAGATTCCTACCCTAGTCTGTTTACACCTCCAGGCTATGTCTTTTCAATATGGAGCGTCATCTATACGTTATTGATTGTCTTTATGATCTATCAAGTTCGTCCAAGTCAAAGAGAAGCAGCGTATCTCAAGCCTACTGCGCTGTTCTTTGTACTTGGTGGTTTTATAAATACATCATGGCTTATCCTATTCCACTATTCCTATGGACAACCAGGTATCTATTTATTCACACCGATTCTGATAGGATTGTTCCTTGTTCTAATGCTTTATACTTATGTCAAGCTGGAGATTGGTGCTGTCAAGGTGCTAACAAGCCAGAAGATTGCAGTACATCTGCCTATTAGCGTATACGCTGGTTGGGTATCTTTAGCTGTGATAGCAAATATCGCCTCAGTCCTCAATGTAATAATTCCAGGGATTCCTCAGCCTACACAGGAGCTTTGGACAGCGTTGGTGATCATTGTGGCATTACTCATCACAATGCTTATGCTTGTGATTCGACGGGATGCAGCATATGGATTAGTTGTTGTCTGGGCGACGACTGGAATTGCGACCATTCAGAGCGCGACACCCATCATCTTTTTTGCATCAATGGGCTCAGCTTTGGTCATCATCCTAGCAATCCTGCTACTACCACTAATCACAAGAAAGGGCTTTCGTAAGTTCTATCTTCTTGATGATGAGTGAGTGATTGAATCTTCAAGCAATGGGGCAGCTCCGGCTGCCCATCACGATATTTTCCTATCAACACCTTAAATCATTTCAAAGAACATTTTTGTTCATTTGTTCGTTAAATTGATAAAGAAAGAAGCTTGAATACTGGGAAATATATGGCAAGGAGGATAGAGCTTGAAGAAGGCACTATCAAATTTAGTAATGGGAGTTTTGATCATTTTACTGCTCTCAACAGTGTCAATTAGTCATACTCCAGAAGTCGTCGAGTATAGCGTTGAAAGGACAAGTAGTCCAATTCTGGCAGGTATTGTCTGGTCAGAAAATTTCGATGACGAGGATTTCAGTGATTGGATGATTTTTGAGATAAACTGGACTCTACCTGATGGCGTTGTGAATTTCACAATCGATCCTGCAGATTTGTATAATGTCAGTGATGGTGTGCTGAGGGCCATTGGACCAGAATGGAACTTCGCGATGCGCGAGAACTCGGTTGCATATGGTACTTGGAGCTTTGACATAGACATCCAGCGTCCGGATGATATCAACCGATTCGGGGTAGGCTTGACGGGTGAGAACTACAGTGACCATTGGCTTCCTCCAACTGGGAGCAGCAATGCATACTTGATTAGTATTTTAATTCCAAATGAAGGACCATCGGGAGATATTCGCTTGGCAAGGAATGAATATCCTGGTACAACGAACATTGTTGCTTCTTATTATGTGGAAAACATACGCGGATGGAAAAACTTCATTGTGACACGCGAGTTTGATCGAGAAGGATATTTCCATATCTACATGGACGGAATTCTGATTATCAGTGCAGTAGACACCTATCATACCACTTCGGAGTATTTCACCGTCTTTGGTATGGCAAATCATGCAATCGACAACATCACGGTGAGCGACACCATAGACTATGACGCAGCTCCACCAGACTGGGAGCCAAAAATACCAAATCTACAAATCACTGAGGGAGAATCGTTCTATTACGATGCAAACGCAACAGACTTCTCAGGGATTGACAAGTGGTGGATAGATGATACAGAGAACTTCACCATTGATGAAGATGGAGTAATCACTAGTACCCACAATTTAGCAGTGGGAGAATACATTACAACTGTGTGGGTCAATGACACATTGGGATACATGAGTGGAGATGCATTCAGCCTAATCGTAAATCCTGCTACTCCTACAACAACCAGTCCACCGACTACACCAACCCCAACCCCGGTAGATGGACCCATTCCGCCAATCCCAATGGAATTGATTGTTGCCGTCACAGGAGTTGCTGTGGTAGTTATCCTTGTACTCGTGATTTGGAGAATAAGAAAATAAAGACGAACAAGTATGTCTAACTAACAAGCGAGTAACAGATTCATCAAAGGTCACACTATTGTTAAGAGCAACAGTTATCAGTTCTAGTGAGTCGGAAACGATTGTTTTGTGGTGAATGATGTGGTTAAAGCCTATATCCTGATCAAAGCCGCAGTGGGACAAGAAGACGCAGTCCTAAAAGATATGCTAGCACTCTCAGTCACAGAGGAGGCACACAAAGTCTTTGGACCCTATGATATAGTAGCTGAGGTTCGAGGGCGTGATATGGAAACATTAGTCGAAATCATCACAGAGAAGGTCAGAAAAATAAAGGGCATCGAGGACACCCAGTCAATTCTCGTTATAGACTCAGAGATTGATATGACTGCTACAAGTCTTGGGACTTAGAGGAATTCTTTACATCGCATATTTTCTTTTATGCAATGAACGAACTAGGGGTAGGTGGGATTATATTTTCGGAGGCACCTGATTCCTATGAAGACCCTTTCAAGAAAACCATTCTTGCTTATGTTAAAAGATGAGTCTGGAGAAGTTAACGCAGTCAAGCTAGATCCTGACTTGGTCAATAGTGATAATGCAATCATCGTATTGGATGAAGTCAATGACGCATGTTGGGCATGGGTTGGTCGTAATGTAAGTATGCCAACACGAATGCATGCACTAAGAATTGCCAGAGGGTTGCAGAAGTCTGGATACCAAGTAGGAATAACCACTATTGGTCTAGCGGCTTCTAGATTTGTTGAAATGATGGAAAAAGATGACTCGAATCAAGAAGTTGCAGACAACATTGTAGAGTTTCGAAGCGTCTTAGAGGGCAGGTGGTCTTTTGATGATGGTGTGCTTGCCTATAAGGGAGAACCAAAGACCACTGAACCGATTGCTGGAGCTCCTAAGAAGAAGATATTGCCAGAGCCAGAACCTACTAGACCAACGCTGAAACCAACTCCAGAACCTATCGTAGAAGTACCTAAACCCAAGCCAGAGCCAACACCAACAGTTATCGCAGAAACAGTTGAAGATGCTCCTCCACCAGCACCTTCAGTGTCTCTTGCAGAAAAGAAGATGGCATATCTAATGCTCTCTGTAACACGGAATTCCGATCTTGTCTATACTGAACGCTTTGAGCGTGGTGGCAAGTCTGGTCTCAAGATTGAATCTCCAGGAGTTATGGTACTCGAGGCAGTACTCGATGGTAACGAGCTAACAATCACGCCTGGAGACTTTGGAGACTCAGATATAGCTCGAAAGATAAAATCTGAATACGAGGGTTTAGCTAGTAAATTGTGATAGTTCACACCAATGAAACAGGAGGATGAATTTGTCCTCCTGTTTGTTTCTATACTTCATCCAATTTACGGTACCAATATGTGTATAGATGTTGGAAACCTAGTTTATCATAGAGCTTCAGAGCAGGAAGGTTTTCAGATTCCACTTGGAGATATGCAGAACGAGCTCCTCTTTGATGCCCCCAGTTTGCTAGAGCTGTATTTACTGAGAGTGCAACTCCACGTCCACGGAAAGACGGATGACTGGCAATATTAAACAGACCCAACCATTTGCCCTCGACTACACCAAAACCAACACCCGCCAGTTCTCGATCAATCTTCGCGAGTGCAAAGGCTTTTGGTAATGTAGTACGCTTCATCAAGTTCTTTCTAGTTTCCATTGTTGATGAATCGTATCCAGAAGCTTCGGTATAGACAGACATCCAGCCATCTGAAACATCATTGGAAACCATAACATCAATCGGTGTTTCCTTCTGTATGAGATGGTTGATTGCAGCAGTGTGAACTTCTACTTGCAGTCCTACTATGAACCCGCGCTCGGAGAGATCCCTGTCAAGTTCAATAGGCTTACTGGTTTCAGTCATTTGAAATCGCGGTTTGAAACCTCTGTCTTTATAGAAGGAAATCGCCTTTTCAATTGAATCTTCAAGGGGCGGGGGTGGAGGTCCAATAGGAAGAACACTGTTAGCACGACGGGTTATGCCACCATTTGCCCGCAGTAGCCATCCACCAAGGCGCTCAGTTTCTTCTGCCACCCAAGCATTGGAGGCAACTTGTTCTAGTTCAATGATTTGTGATTGGTCTATCAAGACACAATGCCCCCTAATGTTTGCAAATCATTGTCTTGTATATCACATAACCCCCAAATAATTCAAACGATTCATATTGAGCAAATGTTTTGAGATGATGTTCAACACACAAGGCGATGTCAAGTGACCGATGATGCGTATGATGCAATATTAATCAGTGAAACTCATTGGGATAGAGCGTGGTATCAGACGTTTCAACAGTTCAGACTGCGTTTGGTGAAACTGGTTGATAATCTTATGAACATAATTGAAACCGACCCAAGATTCACTCATTTCACCTTTGACGGTCAGACAGTAGTTCTAGAGGACTATCTTGAAATCAAACCTGAAGAACGGGAACGTCTTACGCAACACATACAGGATGGTCGAATTCTAATTGGTCCTTGGTATGTCTTGCCAGATGTCTTTCTAGTTTCTGGTGAGGCGCTTATCAGGAACCTTTTGATAGGGAAATCTGTGGCAGAGGAATTTGGACCTATTATGAATGTAGGCTATATTCCAGATCCATTTGGCCATGTCAGTCAGCTTCCTCAAATACTAACTCAATTCCGATGTGATTCAGTGATTTTTGCAAGAGGAGGAGGAGACCAGATAAATCAACTTGGATCAGAGTTTATCTGGGAGGCTGGAGGAGGAAGTGAAGTTCTTGCTCATTGGCTTCCCTTGTCGTATGGAAACGCAGCAAAACTCCCAATAGAAGTAGATGACGCCGTATCTATGTTAGAGGATGTTGTTCACAAACTTCGACCTTGGTCAAGGGTAGGAACTGTGTTGCTAATGAATGGATCAGACCATGATGAGCCGCAGGCACATGTTCCAGAAGTGATTGATGTTTACAACTCAAAGAATGAAGGGACCATCAAGATGGGAACATTGCCACAGTTCATCGATAATATCAGAGAGAAACGGCATGAATTAAAACGCTACAAGGGTGAATTTAGAGGGTCAAAGTTCCAGAATTTGTTGAGTGGCGTATATTCAACACGAGTCTATCTGAAGCAAATGAACGAGTACTTACAGAGATTCTTAGAACGGTATGTAGAGCCATTCTCAGTAGTTGCTCTGTTAAATGGCACCGAATACCCACTCCATCAGCTAAGAATGGCATGGAAATATCTTCTAAGAAATCACCCTCATGATGATATTTGTGGCTGTAGTATTGATGCGGTTCATGAGGACATGGTCCATAGATTCAGATGGGTGAATGAAATCACTGAACCAATATTGGAAAAGGCGTTGGATGAAATCAAACAGAGAATTGTTTCTGAGAAACCTGGTATTCTTGTAGTAAATCCATCTCCACACTTAAGGTCAAATGTCGCCATTGTAGAGTTCCCACTATCAGATGTTCAGTTTAGCAGACTAGCAGAGATTGAATTAGGAGTTCTAGGATTCAATCCATCTACTCCTCTTGAAGCTGCGAAAAATGAGGTTCACATAGATTTTGTCAGGAAACATGGATTCGACCCTCAACCAGCCAATGTGCGAGAAATAACAACATCGCATGGGAAATTGACAGAGTATGAGTTTGACTTCTCTGCCTTAGCAATGTTGTTCCCGCAGATGAGAAGAGAACTAGGACACATGTCAACCGCCTATAGAATTCGTGTGAACTCTGATAACAAGATAGTAGAAGTTTGGGCACGAAAGCACTATGCAGATGATATCATGAAAGGATTTCATTCTCTAACCAATGAAATGGGGCAAATAGTCCCTGTACAGGTACTTGACGTGAGCTCAAAAAGAGACCCATTATCTAGACTTGCACCGGATAGAGAGAACTTTCTGACATTAGCATTCACAGCTGATGACATAGGCGGATTGGGTTTCAAGAGATATGACTTGAACATCACTGAAAATGCTCCAGATAATCCGGTAGCAGGGGTAGTGAAATGTAATGAAACTAGTCTAGAGAATAATCTAATCAAAGTTGAGATGGCTCAGAACGGAACAATATCAATGACTGACAAGGAGTCTGGGGAAGAATATAGAGGCTTGATTGAGTTTGAGGACTCTGAAGATATTGGAGATTCTTACGACTATTGCCCGGCTCTAAATCATCAGAGTATCAGATATGCTAACATTTCAGTATCGATTGAAACGGGGCATGTAGGTCCTCTTGTTGGTTCACTCATAGCAACAGGAGAATTAGAAATCCCTCAGGCTGCTTCGAAGGACTATCTAGGGAGGACTGATGAAACTGTTACATGCCAGTTCACAACAGAGGTTTCATTGTTTGTGGACAGTCCAACGGTTCATGTCAGTATCGAGTTTGAGAACCTTGCAGAGGATCATAGACTACGGGTGTTGTTTCCAACTGGAACAAAAGCCGCCACCTGCGTAGCAGATTCAGCATTTGATATGATTGAGAGACCTATTAGACCAAGAGAGGGAAAGGACTGGTTCCAACCTGTTGCACCCACTTATCCGATGAGGAGCTTTGTTAGTCTTTCATCGAAGAAACGTGCGTTAGCCATAGCTACAAAGGGTTTCATAGAGTTCGAGGTACTAGAGGAAGCAGGTGGAACTATTGCAGTGACTCTTCTACGGTCAGTTGGTTGGTTATCCAAGACCAACCTAACGACAAGAAATGGAGGAGCCGGACCTTACCTAGAAACCCCTGGAGCTCAATGCTTAGGTACACAGATGTTTGAACTCTCCATCACACCTCATGTTGGTAACTGGAGAAAAGCTGGAGTCCATAGACATGTGGAGGAATACCTCAATCCTCTTGTAGCTCGATTTACTCCTCCAAGTGAGTCAGCGAGTAGCAATTACGAGAAAGATTGGGTCAATATTGAACAAGACAATATAATACTGTCAGCTTTCAAACAGTCTGAGAATGGAAAATACCTTGTCCTAAGATTCTGGAATATTCTTGAGGAAGAAACGGATTGCACCATTGACCTTGGCTTTGATGTTGCTGAGGCTATTGGGGCAAGAGCTGATGAAACACCTAGTCCAAAATACGAGCATCAACTTATCGATGACCATATACTGAAGATGAAGCTTGGTCCAAAAGAGATACGAACTGTGCTTTTTGCAGTGACGGAGGAGGAGTGAAGAGGTGGTATGAGTCACTCTTCTCATATATATGAACTTGCAAAGAAGTACGCACCAATCATGCACTTTCATCCAAAGGAGGGAGAGTTCTGTTGCTTTCCTTCTGATGCAGAGGAAACCTATGCAATGTTTCATGAAAGCTGGGAGTTATTTGTTGAAGACAGAAGTCCCAAGGAATTGCACCCCTCTACTCCTTGCTATTACGAGTTTTGGGAGAATCAAGGACTCACTCAAATTCGGTATTGGTTTTGGTATCGATACAATGACTTTCCAGGTGCACCTTTGAGTCTTGGAAAGCATGTAGGAGATTGGGAGAATGTGGAGGTCAGGCTTTATGGATCAACAAAACCTGAAGATGCAATATGGGTCCTCTCAAATCACCATGAGGCTCGACTTGCCTCACTCTCAAAGACTCTCAAAGGTTTTGTCCGTGAGGATTCAATTCTGGACAACAAGCAAATCAATGTCTGGTCTGCATTAGGCACTCATGCAAACTATCCATCTCCATTGAGCAAGCCTCGATGTTATGCTCGATTTTTCTGCGACAAGATAGCAGATGGGGGGCCTTTTTGGAACACTCAAAAGAACCTCAAGCAATTGGATCAGACTAATTTTAGCACATTTGAAGGAAGATGGGGTGACAAGAAAGCACCAAGAGGACCTGCCAACGAGTATAACAATCGTTGGCGGAATGCTCCAAACTTACAGCCAATCTAGTCGTCTTGGGCTCCAGACATTGTCCAAGGGGTTCTTCGAGGTAACCATCTGGGCACATTTTCAAAGTATGTTGCATATTCCTTTCCAAAACGTTTCAGAAGACCAGGTTCTTCAGACTTTATGAAGTAGATATGGTTCCCCAGGAAGAAGAATAAGAACCAAAGAAATATGGCTGTGTTTGAGAACAGAATTGACTCGCCAAGTAGGCCAAGGAGTACTCCTGTTATCATTGGATTTCGCATGTATCTGTATACACCAACTATAACCAGCTTCTGAGTTGGTGCCCAAGGAGCAAGAGTTCCCTTTCCTATTGTAGAAAACATTCGCACACAGACTGCCAATAGTAATAAACCTGCGAAGAGTATCAAGAAACCAATCATTAAAGCCAACAGATCAATAGGCCACAAAATGGACCATCCAATAGTTGTGTCCATTGAAAGCCACATCAAGAACCAAGGCGCAATAATCAGAACAATTAGTGGGAGCAGAAATGAAATTGCGTGTTGTTTCTTACTCATTACGAGTGCCTTCTTCTCACTCAATGGCGGCATAGCCTTTCCGCATGATAGTATCTACTATCTCCTTCGATTTTTCAGGATAGTCAATATTATAGTGCGCACCTCTGCTCTCTCTCCGCATTCGAGCCATTCTGATAATGAGTTCAGCCACTAGCGAGATATTACGGAGTTCAACGAGGTCTGGTGTAATCTTGAAATCCCAATAAAATTGGTTAATCTCTTTCTGGATGAATTCAATCCGATTTCGGGCACGGATGAGTCGTTTATTTGACCGAGCGATTCCTACATAATTAATCATCATCCTACGAATCTCTTCCCAGAGATGTGAAATCACCACGAGTTCGTCAGGATCAGTTGCCTCACCGGGATCCCAAGGAGGAATTTCCATTGGTGATATCTTCGTTTTTACTTCCTCTGATGCTGCGACTGATGCATTGTGTGCGAGAACAGCAGCTTCAAGAAGTGAATTAGATGCGAGCCTGTTTGCACCATGAAAACCAGTACATGCAGTTTCACCAATAGCATAGAGTCCTAAAACATCTGTTCTCCCATTGATATCAGCCTTTACACCACCCATGAAATAGTGAGCCGCAGGTACAACAGGGATGGGAGACTTTGTAATATCAATACCAGCCTCAAGACAGGTTTCATAGATGTGTGGAAATCGATCCTTGATATATTTAGGATCTTTGAAGGAGATATCAAGCCAAACATGGTCAGCTCCAGTCTTTTTCAGTTCTGTATCAATGGCTCGAGCCACAACGTCACGAGGAGCAAGCTCAGCATCCTCATGATAGTTGTTCATGAACCTCTTTCCATCAGGACCCAGCAATTGTGCCCCCTCGCCACGTAATGCTTCAGATATTAGAAATGAACGAATCTTGTGGTGATAAAGAAGAGTAGGATGGAATTGGACCATCTCAAGATTCATCACCGTGGCTCCAGCTCGGAATGCCATTGCTATACCATCACCCGTGGCAACATCTGGATTACTTGTATAGAGGAAAACCCTCCCAGCTCCACCGGTAGCTAAAATGACGGTCTTAGCAACAAAACGTTCAACCTCGTTTGTATTGAGGTCAAGAATGTATGCACCATACACACGATTGTTCCGCGCAAACAGATTCACAGCCATATGGTTCTCATAGATTGTAATATTATCATGACCCTCAAGTTGCTTGGCAAGTGCAAGTTCGATGTCCTCTCCTGTATGGTCTTTCACATGTAGGACCCGACGTTTGCTATGTCCACCTTCAAGTCCAAGCTCATAATCACCTGTGGACTCCTCACCACAAAAATCAACACCAAGATCAACAAGCTCTCGAATCCTCTCAGGACCTGCTTTCACAATCTGTTCCACCACATCACGATGACAGAGACCATCGCCTACCCGTATAGTGTCTTCAACATGTAGCTCAATCGAATCTTCTGCAGACACAACAGCAGCTATTCCACCCTGAGCTCTTATTGTTGCAGACTCTGTGAGGCGGTCTTTGGTCACAATATTGACAGTTCCATATTGTGAGGCTTTTAGAGAAAACAACTGGCCAGATAGTCCACTCCCAATCACCAGAAAATCAGATGAATAGACCTTGTCAGTGGAGTTTGTCATCGTGATGTCTCCTCTTTTCGTTCGTCATATTTGACACATAAGGCTTCGTGAATGTCGTAGGAAGACATTAACACAAGAATTGCTATTAATTATGTGACGGGACTGATGCATAATGACAAACTGTGCGGAATGTATACGATACGGATACTCCCGGACCAATCAAGTGGTTTATCCATGCGCACTGTGTGGGGAACTCAGATGTGAGGATCATACAATTTGGGTTCCTGCGCATGAGATTGATCGACCTTTTGACGAAAACCAAGCACTCTTGAAATTAATCGGAAAAGATGCAAAACAAGGAGGATGGTATTGTTTCTGTGGAAGACCTTCACATATTCCGAGAGGACTTCCGTACCGAGTTGGTTCTGGCAAAGAGGGAGGGAGGTTAGTCACACCAATACTTGAACACGAAAAAAAGCCCGGACTAGATATGTTTAGGATGTGGGAAACAGGAATTATTGAGGAAGGCTTCGAAAAAACATGGGATATGAAGAATTATGCCCTATCATGTTCTGTTGCAACCATCATGGTCTTAATCGCCAATCTTTCTGCAACACAGGGATCCGGCCCGAAGTTTCTCGACACCATCTACAGCACTGCTATCAGTGCATTCGGAGAGAAGAAAGACATTTTTTTCGTGCCTTCAAAGAAAATGTTTGAAACTACAGTTGGTAAACAACCAGATGTTAAATCACTTCTGGAATTTGTTTGCTCGAGGTGTGTTGTAATTCCATGTCTGAATAGACAAGCTCCTTTCTACGACCAGAATTTATTCAAAAGGCTTGTTAGAACACCAGAGGAACTCATCAAAGAGCCAGAGGTTTAGCTTACATTTAACAATCTCAGATATGGTTAAAAATTATGGTTAAAAATTACATAATCAGGTTGAAAAGGAGCATGCTTGCATGGATATTGAAGGAATAGTGATATTCGACGCAGCGGCTGGAGTTCCACTCTTTTCAAGAATGAAGACAAAAACCGATCCTTCATTATTTTCTAGTTTTATCGCGGCGATTGCTCATTTCACAAGGGAATTGAAATTTGGAGGTTTGTCATCATTCACTACAGAAGAGAAGGTCATCTATCTAGCTCCAAGAGACAAGATCATCACTGCATTGATTGCTCCAAAGAAGAAGGAATATGAGCAAGCCTATTCATTGGCAGATGAACTTGGAAGACGTTTTGAGGAAAGTGGTTTGACTTCTGAGGTTTCATCTACATTATACAATGAGTTTG
>LRSL01000074.1 GCA_001563335.1 Candidatus Thorarchaeota archaeon SMTZ1-45
ACGCTGGAAGATGCAGACCTACGACTGAATAGAGCGGTTACCTTTGAGTGGCTATATACTAATGGTCTAGGTGGCTATACGTCTTCCACAATTGTAGGTCTCAATGTTCGTGGTTATCATGGTCTACTTGTTTCCTCATTAAGTCCACCTGTAGACAGATGGCTCACACTATCCCGACTTGATGAAGCTATTGTGAACAAGGAAGGAGAATGTAATCTAAGTACTGAGCAAACAAACAAGGGAGTCACATATCGAGGCTATCGCTATCTGAAACGATTCGAACTGAATCCTCTCCCCCAGATGATCTATAAGACGGGGTGCGTTGAACTAGAGAAAACAGTATTTATGGCTTATAGACGAAATCTCACTGTCGTGAATTATGAGATAACAAATACAGATGAAACAGTTTTCACTGTAACACCCATCCAAACTTGTAGAGACCTCCATGCACGTCCTCCTCATCTTGATTTTACTCCAGGAATCGAAATTCTTGATGAGCATTCCTACCTTTCATATGATGACCGTCCTAACAGTCCTTGGATGTATTCATACACACCAGATGCAGAGTTTATGCCAAGTGAAATGAGAGTGACAGATCCGCAAATATATAGAAAGGACAAGGCTATGGGACTACCTCATGAAGAAGAGATGATTATTCCTGGTGTTTTCCATACCATTCTCGAACCAGGTGAACACTTCCTATCATTCCTCTTTGCAGTCAGTCCTAATCGCAAACAATTGATGAAAGACCTCGGTTCTCTTGCTAAAGCTCAAAGAAAGGACTTTGCTAGACTAAGATTCGAAGAGCTTAGGCGAAGGAAGATATTGAATGACCGAGCATTTACTATGTCTCCAAAAGAGCGAGATGAAGATATCGAATGGCTCATCCTTGATGCAGACACCTTCATCGTGGATCGTGCGTCCACTAAGATGCGATCAGTGATTGCAGGATATCATGAACTAGCTGATATTGGTCTAGATGCCTTAGTTGCGCTACCTGGACTCACAATGTCAATTGGCCGGTTTCAAGATGCTCGAGAAATTCTGACCAACTACGCAAGGCATTCAAGATACGGATTAGTTCCAAATGACTTTCCAGACCGTGGCATTCAACCTGAGTATGACTCCGTTGATGCGTCACTGTGGTTCATTATGGCTGTTCACAAATATATTGAATGCACAAATGATATTGAGTTTCTTCGAGGTATTATCTGGGACACAATGGAGTCCATTGTTGCTGCCTATCGAATTGGTACGAAGTACAACATCCATGAAGACCACGATGGTATGATCATATCTGGGATAGAGGGTGTAGAGGTTTCGTGGATGAATGAACGCATCGGTGATTGGTGTGCAACTCCTCGAATAGGCAAGTGTGTTGAGATTAATGCACTCTGGTTTAATGTTCTAATGGCGATGGGCGATATGTGTGAACTAGTTGGTCGAGACCCTTACGAGTTCAGAGCAGTTGCATCCTGGATAAGAGAAGCATTCCAGCAAACCTTCTGGAATGAGGAACTTGGTTACCTATATGATGTGGTCACTGATGAAATGAAAGATGACTCAATCAGACCCAACCAAATCTTCGCATTGAGTCTTCCATATTCACTTTTGGATGAGATTCAAGCCAACTCTGTTCTCAAAGTAGTTACAAAGGAACTTCTTACACCGTTCGGTCTTCGAACACTATCGTCCTCTGACCCCCGATATGCAAGGGCATATACTGGTGGTCCAAAAAGTCGAGCTGCTGCCACTCATCAAGGCACAGTACACCCTTGGCTTATTGGAGCGTACATAACAGCATGGCTTAATGTTAATGGCAGAACTGAAGCAAACAAAGTAAAAGCGGAGAAGAGTTTCTTTCGACCTGTTCTAAATGCTGTACGCAGAGGATGTTTAGGTACAGTTTCAGACATGTTTGATGGTTCAAAACCACACAGGGATCGTGGTTGTGTGTCTCGAGCCAGAAGTGTTGCTGAACTACTCAGAGTTTATTTCGATGAGTTATGAATGAATCATACATAATACATTATATGCAATTTTACAGGGTAATATTTGCAGTTTGTCGGTTTTTCCATCAGAGGTTACTAGGAAAGAACCTTTGATGATACACCAAGAAATCAAGAGTCAGCATTTGACCCTCAATGCATTGTATTCTGTATTGATAGTGTGTAGCACGCTTGGCTTTTGTTGAGGTGGAATATATGAAAAAAGTAAATACAATTACGCTAATTGCACTTTTGCTTGTCAGTTTTACTGTGTCTATTGCTCCAGCTATTGCGCAAAGTCCTGCAGATCCTGTAATGGGAGTTGCTTGGAGAGTGGAGGAGAATAATGTTACTCAGTTTTCACATTCTGAGGAACAATCCAATTGGATTTTTGGTCCTCAGCCACGCATTCGGATTCAATATGCAAACAATATGACTGACATTGCAGACAACAGTTATAGGATTAATGTTGGTGATGACCTCCTTGTTGATATCACGGTCCCCAAGTCGTTTCTTGTGTCTGATTTGGATGCAATACAATTTTGGGGGAATGGAAGAGGTGATAGAGCTGCATTCTTTGGTCTAGAATATAATGTTACATCAGATAGATGGAACAGCTTAGCATATCGATACATTCCTGGATCAGATGAACCAAGACCATCCGGGTTCATTACACTTGATTCACTTAACTCAGAATACACAGAAGAAGCTGATTACTATCATGCTGTTTTTGCCATCACCTACGCACAAGCGATTCTTCCTGGAGTCTTCACTACTGGAATGCAGGTAGTTGATGTGGAAGGGCATCCTGTTGCAGCAAACTGGTTAGTCGCAGCTGAAACTGGTAAGTATGTAAGTCCTCCAATTGGTTTTGGTGTTGCTGTGATTCCTACAGAATTCTCATTACCAAACTACTATTATGCTGATATCGTCGGAGAAGATGGACGTGTTCTTCACTACACAGATGTAAATGACACATTCATTGTCAGGATGATGTCCAATGCAGAGATAGGATCCGCACTCATTCCATTCGCTCAGCTAACATGGGATCAAGCATATCATTTGAAAGAGAACTGGACCTATCCAGTTGGTCTTGATGTTGATAATGCAGTCCTATTCAATAGTGATATTGCATGGGAGGAGATTGAAGTAGACCTCTATCCTGTGATGTTTCTAAAGGTGAATGAAACTAATGCATATGTCCTCGGAGGATACCTCGATGTTGACTGGGAATGGATAGACCTTGGTGGTGGCGTTGGTATGTGGTTCCCACATATACTTGTCATTGAAAACTCAACAATTGATCTAAGTCGCTATTTTGTAGTAGACAATGGATATACAAGTGTGACTGACCGACATCTAATTCAATGGGGTGGGTACTTCACTAACGAAACCGACATGGATGAAGGTTTTGGTTTTGGTGGAACTATAGAACCTGAAATGTCCCTAGTCACAGTTCTCGACATCAATGGTAGACCAATTATCGCTCGGCCAGAGATACGTGAAAAAGCAACAATGAAGCTAGCTTTCCGTTCTGCTTTCATTGAGGCATTTGTCTATAATGGAGCTGGACAGATTGCAGCTGTTGCTCAACAGGGTGAGTTGCTCAACTTGACAATGTTAGTTCATAAAAATATGAACGAGATTAATGGTTCGATAGTCTATGAAATTGAATCCGGGACAGCCGCTCCACCAGCATTGTTCAATGTTACTCAAGAATTGAAGCATATCACCTTTGAAGTGCAAGGTTCGATTATGGATTATAACGACACGCATTACTGGCGTGTTAACATCGTGCACTCAATTCGTATCGACTTTGAAACGGGTTCTTCAATTGAATCTTCTGAATATAGAATAACTATGTTCCAGAAGGGTGGTCTACAGCTTTGGGCTTTGACATTACCAGCCGATCATGTGCACGTGGATAGCTACCAGCTCAATATGCAAGGGGACTTGACAACATTGAATGTCATGTTTAGTTTTGACCCAGCTGCTCCTTCAATGGTCATGGATCAAGCGAAGGTAACTGTTGGGTTGCTCAGCAATGTTCGAATCTGGGATGCTGCCAATAGCACTTGGGGTTATCCCTGGTGGATGCTTTCTGGTGGTCAACTTACTCCTGCGGAGTATCTATCATTGGTCAATTCGTGGACTGATCAAGAAGTAGAGATTGATCTATCTACTGATACACTTTGGAGTCCAAGAAATCTCCGTCTTGGTGATGTATATACCTATACACCCCCTATCTGGATTGTCACTGGAGATGGAGCAATTGACCTTGATGGCAACATATACACAGTAGATGATCAGTACTATGTCAAAAGAACTGGTTATTGGGAAGACTGGGGCAATATCACAGTTAGTGGTATGCTTGTAGTCCTTGGTTTTGATCCAACACCAGGTAAAGATGGAGACGAGTTCTGGTCTGAGAACTGGATGGGTGTTCTGAAATCGGAAATGTGGTTCAATGCCAATGAAACATTCTACTGGTATCACACTGATGGAAGTCCTGTAAGTACTAGCGAAATGGCTAGAATTCAGGATACAATGTGGGCAGATATGGGCAATGATATTCCTGTTCCAGGATATGAATATGTAGCTTGGATGGCAAAGAATCGAACACTAGACGTTAGTAATATTCCAGGTCTCGAATCTGGCAAGTGGACCAACACCTGGTTTGCTTGGGGAACAAGACAGACATACTGGGTTGGTATCTCTGAAACTCAGGCTACACTTGCACGATTCCGTGCTGAATATGCAGGTCTTCTCATCTTCAATGATGGACTTGGCCCCACACCAAGTGCTCCTGACTTTACTTTCCGAGAAGGTCAGATAGCAACAGATGAAGTTACACATTTAGTACTGATTGATGATGTCGCAAGTATTGAACTTCGGAGACCATTCGGTGCTACTAACAATTCGGGTAATGTAATAGTCAGCCCTGATACTGTCGTGAGCTTTGGTGTTTCCATCTATGATGTCGATGTAACAATCTACCCACTCAAGATTGAACACTCTTCTGCATTGAGAGGTGCGTGGGACTTCAGACAGTCTTATGAAGGAGCTATGGGCTTGAATGCCACCAGATTCGACTACTGGGTGACTCATGCAACTGTCAGTGAGATGTCATTTGATATCGAGTTCAAGGTTGACATGGTCAACTATGATTCTGAAGATCCGACCACTTGGAACCATGCGGTTTCCTTCAAGGTAGATCAACGTTTTGGAGCTTGGACTCTACATGACTTTGACAACACTGTACTTGAAGGTCGAAGTCTAGCGGTAAACTTCTTCGGTATTCTTGGTACAGGAACAGCGACTAGGTACACAGCTGGCGAACGTCCTGTGACTGATACAAACAGTGCAAGCCTAGAAGCATCATACTATGAGTTTGGTAGCGAGAATAGTCCGTATGCCAATGTTACCATGGGTGGATTACCCTATACTTACGGTGGCGATGGCCATACCACTGTATACACCTCTGGCTCATCCACTGTGCCAATTGGTGCGTTCAGTGCTATGTACGAATCAGCATCAGGCACATCTGTAGCCAACTGGAATGTTGAAGCTTCCATGCTCTTCATGACTGCTGGTTATGAGAAATGGAGTGGGGAAGATATTCTCTGTGACCCTGTCTTTGTTGCCTATACAAGCTCATATCAGGGCTCTGGAACAACAACTCCTTACACACCAGAAGAAGGCAATCCGCTTACACTTTACCTTATTGTTGGTGGCGTTGTAGCACTGGTTGTCGTTGTCTGTATGCTCTATAGACGCAGGTAGTATATCATAGGAAGACCGGACATTTCGTCCGGTTCTTCTTTCTTCTTTTTCTTTTGGTTCATTAGAGTAATTCGTTTTGAAGAGTTTCGCCCACAGTTGTTGGATCACTTAGATAGCTATTATCTGGTGGCATTACAAGACTCCAGCCCCTAGAATATTCATACGATGCACATGCGGCATATCCCATTGAATGCCATTCGCTAATATCCAATGGAGCCGCGACTATATGGGAGTGAAATAGAATAGCCATAAGTGGATCTACAACAACAGCTACCACATCGTCTTTATGCTTACTGACCAGGCTTCCCATGCAACTGCTAAAACGCTCCCTTGCTTCAATGAATGACTCTCCATTATCCGGAACAAACTCTTCATCCTTCCACATCTGCCTAAGCCTTATGCCAAGTGAATTTAAGTCATCCATTGAAGTCCCAAACTTAACAAGATTCAAGCAGTCCACTTTCTGTATCTTCGATTCAAACTCTCTTTCCAATATATTGGATGATTTCAGTGCTATCTTGTCGGTAGCGGAATAAAGAACTCTGACACCAGTAGCAACTCTTGATCTTGCCATCTCAATGAGCTGGTTTTCACCTCGATCTGTGAGAGCTTGAGAGTTGAACCCTTCAGATTCTCCAATAGTAATTACATAGACCAATGTTCTGGATTTAACTCGTTTGCTGACTTCTCGCTCTTGAACGTATTCGAACATCCTGGTACCCGCCATTGATTTCCTTGAAAGTTTCCTAATATAACTCAGTATGATAATCTTAATCGTTTTATATTACTGATTAATTCTCCTCAAAACCTCATATGACCCATATCCTCCATCAATATCATTAAGTTGGAAAGACCCAAAGGATTGTATGAGAAATGATACATTGCCGCTATCCCCTGTAAATGGTACAGGTATTATTTCACCAGGAATCGCTTTCAGGATATATTTCTGACCTCGATCATCAATTAACTCAAGCTTTGTCGATAGAGGAAAGATTCCATTGTCTTGGTATGAATGTTCTAGCATCCTGATGGTTTTGAGAGGTATATTTTCTCCATCTTTGTAGATGAATCCACCAGACCCTATACGGCCATCATCCATGATAACTGCGGCTGGATTCAAAGCCAGTTTCTCATCGAACCAAACAACAAAGTAAAACCAATTTCCTACGCCTGTCCAATCTCGAATGCCATGTGTGTGGTCTCTTTGTCCAATACAGCCATCTATATCATATATTTCATCGCCGACTTTGATAGTCCCACAAACCTTGCCCATTTGTTCCCAGTGTTTATCTCCTGATTTTTTCCCAATCTCAAGTGACTCTGAAGTCATATGTTCACTATACTCATATGTTTCATTAATGGCTCTAAATTTTAAGTCAATTTTTCCCCCCACAAGATCTGATATGACAGAAGGATCTTCCTTGATTTTGACAAAGTCCTTAGGATTAGTTAAAATAAGTAATGGGCCTTCGAATGAGTATTGCCATTCTCCATCCTCTATGAAATTATGACGAACACTAGCTACCTCTAATGAATTTGGATACATAGCTGCATCGTCATTTGCATGGTATACTCCGACTGAGCCATTTGGAAGAAAAAGAAAGAAGAAAGTCATTCCCTCTCTCTTGTTAGGTTTGAAACCTATTCTGCTCATACCACCAATTCTGTTTGTCTTATCATAGAAGATGAAATAATAGCTCTCATTCCACTCAATATGCTTGGAAGGATTATGGGTTACTGGTTCCAAAATATATTCACTCCTTGTCTTGTATAACTACAAGTCCCCGATTTCCATCGAGAGTCACTCTTTGGCTAGTTTTAAAAATCTGGCAAGCATTTCTAACATTAGTCACCGCTGGAATTCCGAACTCTCTTGAAACCACTGCCCCATGAGAAAGGACTCCACCTGATTCAGTCACGAGACCTCCTATCTTTGAGAAAACAGGCGTCCACCCCGGGTCAGTTCTTGGTACTATGAGAATCTCTCCAGCTCTTACTTGCGGAATATCCTCTATTGTTGCAAGAACTCGGACAATTCCTGTAATAACTCCCTGACTTGCAGGAATTCCGACATGTCCTTCTTCTGAATAAGGTAGTGGATCATTAAACTCTCGTGCACCCATTAGGAATTTTGGAGGTGTTGTATTTTCATACTTAAGAAATTCTTCATACCTACTTCTAGCCAAATCCTTGAATTCTTGAGGTTCTGGACTCCCAATACCAGCTTTGACAGCTTTCCTTAATTCTCTACGATGCAGGAAGAATACATGACTAGCGTCGTCAAGGTATCCATTTTCTACAAGTCTGTTACCAATCTCCAAGAATACACGTCGATTCCTCGTTATCCAGCGATCTAAATTGAACCTTTGATTTTCCCTAAATCCAATGTATGTGCGAGCCATTCCAAGTATTGTTGAAAAAAGCATCCACTTCAATGATCCATATCTTTGACTACGAATATGTTTCTCAGCGATATCTTCTACTTTGGCACGCTTCTGTGAAAGGACTTCCTCTGCTTCCAATAGGTTTCTAACACTTTCTGAAACTAGAGGCTTAAGAGCATCGAAAACATACTCTGGGGCATCTCTCCACCTTGGATAGTAAGGCTCTCTCGTAAATCCACGGTCTCCGAAATCATCAAGGAACCTTCTAAATTCCTCAAAGAACGCTTGAACAGATGGCGTATCATCTTCAATGAGAGTTGCATACATCTCAATTGACGGGGTGTCTATGATGAGGTGCTTTAATGCTTCCTCACTTCTTAGTATCGATGCAAGTTCGATCATCCTCCTATTGGTCTCTGTTGTCTTATGCTCCAGCCCTGATAGTAGAATTGGATACATCATTAGACCTGCTTTCTCCCCCAACCATCTACGAAGTAGATAATTAGTAATGAGATTCATTCCGAGAGTATGAACAGGTATGCCATATCGAACCATCCTAAAGTGTTTCATCATTACCTTATCGAGTTCATCAGCTAGTCCCATTAGTGCAGCAATCGAGCCTTGTTGAATGAGATATCCCAAGTCTGCATCGAATTTCTTGCAGAAGGGATTGAATGTTTCTTCCATCCATTTCATATATGCATCATTGGTCTTTGTCATGCTGCCATCAGCATCAAAGAGCATAACCCTAATTTCCGCCATTATTCGGTTTTTCAAAGCAAAAGGAAGATCTCTCATTGTTTCCTTTCCATATGGTCCTCCACCCTCTGGAAAGTAATTTAGAACGTCCTCTGATCGAATAAATGGCGGCATCTCATTGATTACCTTAGTTCTAATAACATCTAGATTGAAGTAAGCATGTGCCTTGTGAAGCTTAAGAAGCTGTTCAGGCATGTCTTTGTATCCCATAATTGCATTTGCTTCAACATTGACGATGTATGTTATTTGATCGCCAAGTAAGTCATAGAACAAAGGTGTTACTGGATCATTCCAATAATCATCCGCATAGCCCCTAGTCCAAAGAATGTCTTCAGATTCTCTATCCACTCGGGATTCTACGGATATTGGCCGTGTCTGTAAAACATGTATTTTCCCTTCATCGTCAATTGCCCACTCTATATCCTGAGGTGCTTTGAACAGTTTTTCAATTGATTTTGCTATCTTAGATAATTCCACAATCTCACTGTCAAAAAGTGAAGATTGTTGTTTCTTCTCAGGTGAAATCGATACTGATTGAACACCATGTCTTCCTTTCTCTATCATAATATCTTTAGTCCCAATCTCACTGCTGACAATGTAAATTTCATCATTTAGTCCATAGCTGACCACAAAACGATCTGGAACGATTTGACCAGATACCACAGATTCTCCAAGTCCAAAGTTTGATTCAATCATCATCTCTGATTCTGAATTCAATAGAGGATTTCGAGTGAACAAGACTCCTGCAGACCTGGCTTGGACCATTGATTGGACAATTACAGCAACCTGAACTTGGTTGTGATCAATATTGTTTTCTTCCCGATATGCTATAGCCCTATCTGTCCATATTGACGCGAAACAATGCTTAATGTGTTTTAGCAGACTTTCTTTTCCCTCTATATTCAGCGAGGTTTCATATTGTCCTGCAAATGAAGCCTCTGGCATGTCCTCTGCTGTAGCTGACGAACGAATAGCTACCGAACCACCACCCAGTTTGTCATATGCAAGATTTATGGATTCAATTATATCATCAGGGATGTCAGCTTGTTCTATGGAATCTCTTAGTCGTTCGATTTCGATAATGTTCTTTGTATCAATGTTATTAGACTGAAGAAAGAGTTTGTATCCTTCTGTTGAGATGACAAATCCATCTGGTACATTAAAGCCTGCCTTTAGAAGAATACCAAGATTCGAAGCCTTTCCACCAGCAATTGTGACTTTCGAATTGTCTAAGTCTCCTAGTTCATATGTGAAGATTGATTGAATCATGAAAACCTCCATTGGTCTCTAAAGATGATTTGTTTCCTGACTATATCTGTGCTATGAGGATTTCGGATTTCAAGGAAGTTGGATTTGTAAGTTCCTTGTGTAAGGTTCATATTGTTTTACGAATACGCATTAATTGAGGTTCTACCAGTTTGAGAATTACTCCTGCTAAAATGAATAAACTAGATGGACGAATCTGCTTTATCTGCGGCAAGTACCTACTCAATAATTCTTCAGATGATTTGGCATACCTTAAAGTTCACACTGGCGGAAATGTGAGAGTTAAACCAGATACCTATTATTTATTCTCTTGTCCGAACTGCAATAAACTGGCGCACAAGAGATGCTGGTATAATGTTGGAGAGCGAAAGAAGAGGAAAGGATTTTTTGGAAAGGAGTGGCAAATGATCTGTCCTGATTGCGGTCACATTCTATCAACGACAAGATCGGAAAGACTAGATTGGAAAAAGGGGTATGAACTCCCAGGACATCCAGATTCTGAACTTCTTGAGCTCCAAGTTTCTGAGGTTATGTCATGGAAAGCAGGATCCGTCTTTGGTAAGATTGGACGTGCAATTGACAATTTCTTCCAAGCAGTGGGATTAGGCTCTTTGAGCGACCCAGAGAGAAACTCGGTAGCATCAGCTGCACAAAGAATTGGCAAAACCATTCAAGATGTTGCCGAGAGGGTATTTAAGCTGAACATCCCTGATGCACAACGGTCTGAGATAAGGGATCTCAAATGTCAAAATTGTGGAGCACCACTTCCCTTACCTGGAGAGTTTGAAGATGCAGTAGTCTGCGCTCATTGTGGGACCGCTCATCTTCTTTAATTAGCCTCCATATAATACTGGTACATTTAATGGACTCGCGCGCGATTCATTAATAAACGCCTAGGAACCATTCTAGTTTAACTAGCCAGTTGGAGGATTTGATTCCAAATGCCAATTCACCTCGAGTTTAATGAGTCAACCTCTCAGTTTTTTGAGTCTACTCGAAACACCAGTGATGATACAATATTATTGGTAATCGATGACAGTCAGAAGAAGCTAATCATGACCGTTCCATCAGGAAAAACAATGATAACCCGCCGTGCAGCTGAGCGTCAAGCTAGGGGCATTACAAAGACCGGTTTTCTATGTAACGATGGTGGTCGCTATGGTCGAGACCATGAACTAGAGGTCTTGGGTGAGGGTGGTCAGCTTCCTGATCGTCTGAGAGAGAGTCCGAGAGAAGTCTACTAAAAATCGAGCCCCTTTTTGGGCTCCCAATCCTTTTTCAGGAAGTAAGTATCACAAGTTGTTAAAGATTTCACGCTACAAAGCGAAAGCTTATATATTAACTATTGTGAACTCGATAAGAGGTTAGGGATCATGCGATGCATAGAATTGAAGTACAGTGATATTAGAGGCAAGGAAGTATTAGACTCAAATGGAGATAAGATCGGTGAAGTCGCAGACTGGATATTCAGTTGCGGCGAGAACATACTCGATTTGAGATATATTGTACTTGGAGGTGGAAGGATAGAAGAATTTCTGGAATCCATTGGTGTTCGACCCGACATTGACCCTGTTGTCAGACTCGAAAATGTGGACTCAATCTCAGATAAAGTCTATTTGACAGTTAATCGCGAGTCTCTTAAGAATACCATTGACCCAGGAGTTTTGGCAGAAACCTATATCACCTTTTCAAAACTATCTGATGTAAAAGTCATTGACACAGATGGCATCAAGGTTGGATTTGTCATTGACATTTGGTTTGATGAAGATAATGTGATGTGGCTCGTGCTTGGTGGTGGCTTTTTCGAAGAGCTTCTTGAACGCATAAAAGCCCAACCTGATATTGATCTTCTTGTTCCACCACACTTAGTTGAATCCATTGACAAGAGTGAAATAAGATTGAACATATCAAAATTTCAACTGGAATCTACGTGTGAGGATGAGTACAAGAAACTGCAAAGGCAACTGCAAGGACCTGAACCTCATGATGATGCTCGTTATGCGCAACTTAGGCTGGGTAGAGCTAGTGGTGGGTTAACATAAGCGACTGCAGGAATAGTTATGAGAGATTTTGAAATAAATCTCATATTGATTGCAGTCATTCATATTGGAAACATGTGCAATCAAATTCCAATAACAAAGGCTGTACATTTAAATCACTGGCAATATTGGATAGAATTTGATTTCTATTTCTAACGCGTTATTCTCTATCTTCCAATTGAAACATTACAGAATAGACATCGGACAATCTTGCCCTTCTTTAAATCCTCCACATTATCCAATGTTAGTTTATTTCCACACATTGGACATAGATATGCAGACAACCTCTCTTTGAGATCATCTATCGCTGGTAAAATCATGGCGTCATCCTCGCCAGCTACTCGAATTCTACAACTTGCTCCCTTTTGTTTCGAAATGCCAGTGATGAATATCTCAGCACCTACATTCTTTCTTGTGTACTTCCCCTTTGCCCATCCTGATATTTTGAAGTGCACAACATCATCTGTGATTGATTCGTCACTTGAAACCTCATGAAAGTTTGAATCACTTAGAACCCGTAGAGTCTTTTCTTGCATTTCTTCAGGTGTCCATTCTTCAACTTTCAACAAAATTTCGCCTGATTCCAACTCTTTCAGTTTGAGTTCAAAACCTCGAGGTGTAATTGCTTCTGGTTGCAGGAGATCGCAAACTGCTCTGATAGTATATGATTCGGTTGTCAAGGTGTGTGCTTTGCCTGAGGCATCAACATATGAAACACCTGCAACAATCTCACCACGTACACAATCCTGAGTTGGGAGGAAATCGAACGATGGACTTCTGAATCCTTGAGGTTCTATTTTTGAAAAGAATATGTCATCATCCTCCGTCTTGAGTATCAGTGTATCTCTTGGGTAAGACAGTATATAGACTGTCACATCGTTGATAGTATAAGGACTCTCATTGACCACTTTGACCTTGAACTTGAAACGTCCTCCAATTATCTCTCCACCGCGCATAGCTCTAACTGTTGGAATCTCTCTTTTTGGTGTAGATTTCCTTGCTCCAGAGGTTTACCAGAACAATTGGCCTGAGCTAGTCTTTGCAAGACTTAGTTGAGACGTTGAATCCACAGTATCACTCTGTGTTCTTCCTGGTGTTTTTGAATAGGCATGTGAGGATCTTCTTTCTTTAGACGTTGAAACTGGTCCATATACTCTCTCTTCATACTTACCAACAGCAAGTGTGCAAGTGAAGGCGAATATTATAAGACCAAGAATTGTGAGAGGTATAATTGGACCACCTGCGGGAAAATATGAATAGGGCATAAAGAAGCTCGGAACCACAAAAATTACGATGCACAGAAAAATCAAAAAAACACAGAAGAACCCCTCACCAACATCTGATGACCCGACTTCTCGAGAATTCACTTTCCCACCTCAAGCTAATTTTAGCTTGGAGGGATATAGGATTTTCCTGCAAAAGGCATATTACTACCTACCAATTGATACAGAACAGAATGGACAAACAACAACTTTTCCATCCCTTAATTTCTCAACATTATCCAATGTAAGGGGACTTGCGCACATTGGACAGAGCCATGCACTCAGTCTTTCCTTTAGATCATCGATTGCAGGAAGAATCATAGCCTGATCCTCACCAGAAACCCTGATTGTACATGATGCGCCTTTTTGTCCTAGAGGTCCGGTTATCCTAATCTCAACACTAACAGCTTTTCCCGTGTATTTCCCTTTTGCAAGTCCATTGAGATTACCAAATACAATTCCTTCCTTTACATCAAGATTACTACTGACCTCATAGAAATTACACTCATCCATAATCCGTAATGCTTTCTCAAACATCTCCTTTGGTGTCCATTCCACGACCTTGATAACTATCTCACCATGCTCATATGATTGGAGTTTGAGTGCAAAATCCTCAGGAGTGACCTGATCAGGGATGAGGAGGTCACAAACAGATCTTATTACAAATGGTTCTGTGCTAAGGGTATGTGCTTTTCCAGTCATATCTACATAGGAAACTCCTGCTACGATATCTCCACGCACACAGTCTTGTGTTGGTATGAAATCGAAGGTTGGACTTCGAAATCCGCCAGGTTCGATTTTTGAGAATTGACAATCATCCTCTTTGCCAGCTAATCGAAGAGATTCTTTTGGATAAGATAGCAGGTAGACTGTTACATCAGTGATCATATATGGTGTTTCATTAACAACTTTAACCTTGAATCTCATTCTGTTGCCTACGAACTCACCACCTCTAAGAGCTTTTACTTTCTTTTCCGATAATGCAGGTGGTCTATGAACCTGTTTTATCGCATGTGAAACCCCTGGAATTGGTCTTTGAGGTTGCACAGTGCGACGTCTGATAGGATCACGGGGAATCTCTCGCCAGCTTATTGTAGGTGATGGTCGTTTTTCTTGTTGAACGCCAATTTCCCGCATGACGCTCGTTGGAATGGTTTCTTCCTTTGGGATTTTTCCTCCTGAACATGCGAGTCCGATAGCGATACATGCTAAGAATAGGAAAAGGACAATTAATATCCCATTAAGCAGACTATCAAAGAATTGAATCATTAGCAACATTTATCCCATTCCCACCAACCATAGTGGCTGTTTTCCTGTTAAATCTTGAACGTGGAGCGCTTTAAAATCTTTGATGGAAAGTGTCTACAATGCTGCTCCAAACAGCAATTGCATAATTTCGAAACTATTTCTAATAGTAACAAGAGATTCCTCATATAATAATGATGACCATAAGTACTCCAATAATTGTGAGAATTGTACCAATTGCTACACGTTTATTTACATCTTCATCGAGATAAATCGCAGAAAGTGGAGCAGTAAACATTGGGGCTGAGGCTACAACTAATGAAGTCACAGTAGCTCCCACAAATTTGACTGCAAAACTATATGCCACCAAACTTAATCCTAATCCAACAATTCCTATTACCATAGCGAATGAAACTGCTCGTTTACTTGGAATTGATCTTTCACCTCTAAATGAGTAGAGGAAAACTGGTACAAGTATCAAAGAAGCGGCAAGTATTCGATAGAAGTTAGCTTCTGCAGGTGCCACTCCTATTAGACCGAACTGAAAAATCACATCACTAAGAGCCCAGCAGACCAAGACAAGAAATACAAAAACCAAACCAATCCTTAGTTCATATTCATTCCAACGATTACGGTTTCTTACTCCGCTCTGTTCTGCTCGAGCTATCATAATCACTCCAAACACTACAATAATTGCACCCAAGACTCTTTGCGGAATGACTGGTTCATTCAGAAACAACGCTGCTAACAAATAAACCAAAAGGGGATAGCTCATAGCGATGGGAAATGCTCGAGCTACGCCAATTCTCTCTTGGCTATAGAAATACATTCCATCTCCAATAACGATGCCAATAACCATAGAAAGAATGAGTGGGAATAGTGATTCGATAGGTACAGTGAATATGAATGATCCTGACGCAGTAACTGCAAAGATGTACGCAACTGGAAGACTTACCCACATTCGTGTGTACATAATGTCCATGACACTTATGTCCTCACTCATTTTCTTGTAGAGGATATTAGTCATTCCAAAGAAAAGCATCGCCAATAAAGCACTGATCACACCCAATAGATAAGGCTCTAGGAATAGTTGCATTGGTTTTGAGGACCTAAATCTATATAACATCATGTCTTTTACTGACAAGATAAATGTGACACAAAATTAAAAGCATGACAGAAACATCCCTTAGGCTTATCTTCATTTGTGCAAAGAATTAGTCAGATATCATGGAGATCGTTTGAGTTTTATTGATGAGGAGCTTGGAAATGAACAAATCTGCATTTATCTTGATTCTACTAATATTACTCATTAGAACCTCAGTTATGCAGGAGGTTCCGACTCCTAATTTTCCAATTGGTTTGACTCTTGAATATGAAAACGAAGATGAGTATTTTTCATTGGGGACAATTTATACAATAGAGTCTTTTGAGGTTATGAACTGGCTCACTCCTGATAACAGTAGTTTTCAGGTAAGATACAATCAAGATGGCTTTACACATCCAGAAATTTGGAATGTGTCTTATCCGGCATGGGATTACTCCTATTATGATGCTGAAATCAATGAAACAATAGATGGACACATGTATCCGCTTTGGCTTGATGTGTCAAGCTGGATAATCAATCAGAATGTAAACATAAGCTTTGGAACTTACATTACTCGTTTATACACTATCAAAGGAACTGAAAGAATTGTGGTTAATGATGTTCCAATTGATTGTTGGAACGCAGAAGTTAAATTCACAGATGCTAACGACTGGGATTATACATTAAGGCGCTATTATGATATTCAATATGGTGTTTTGATAAAGAGCTATGTGCATCGTTTTCCTGACTTTGATGATTACCAAAACATTGGCACTTTTACTCGTACCCTCATTTCTAGCAATATTCTACATATACTCAGAGCCCCATCTGCTCAATTTCTTGGGATTAACCTAACAGAATTACTAGTTCTTGGAATAACAATCGAAGTCATCATTATTTTTGCAATTCTTGTAAAGAGACAAAAATAGACAAACTAATCACTCAATACTCTAGTCTATTCCCCTCTTTCTTATATCTGAAATGGACTTAATTTGAAAACGTTTAAGGAAATCGCATAATATCTATCAATATCATAGCTCACTGAGTTTATTTCTTTTCAAACCGAATCTTACTTGAGGCGTTTAGGAATGCATTGGAGGAAGTTTGGAGTTGGGAAAAAGCTAATCCTTTCTGAGATGTTGATACTCCTAGCTCTTTCAATCTCCCTAGTTTCTCCAGCCTCAGCGTCTATTTATCAAGGGAAGAGCGCAGACTTCGAATATTACCATTGCAATGGATATTGGCATACCTATGTAACATTCTCAGTTGAGGAATGGCATTCTAGTACAGGCATCGCTATAATTCGTGTAATCAATGAAACGACAACACGAGACTACTGGTTAAAGATCCCAGAGTGGTCCATTGTTGACTCTGAAGGGAATATTATTGATAGGTGGCCATACTGTCCTATCTGGTTGGATTTATCCCAACTTGAGGATGGTATGGTGTTTGATGATCCTGATTATTGGTTGTATAATTTTACAATTGATATCTTTGGTTCGACT
>LRSL01000075.1 GCA_001563335.1 Candidatus Thorarchaeota archaeon SMTZ1-45
CGATTACAACCGAGAGCTTGGCGGGGGTTGACTTGTTTATTGCCACTTGTGCTAGTACAGCCTACACTGCGGATGAACTGACGGCAATTACCAATTGGGCAAATAGTGGGAACAAAGCATTACTCCTCACAGGAAGGGGTGATCATGCCTCAAGTTCAACTAATACAGCATATCCTGATGCTCTCTTAGCGGCAATAAGCTCTAACATCAGAAATAATGATGATAATGTCTACATGGAAGGAACATACAATGCGTGGACTAACGATTTGACTGTAATTCCAGCTCCAGAAGAAACTGTGAATCTTACAGCGTTTGTAAGCACAATGACTTTCTTCTCACCAAGCAGCCTTTACTTCCTAGATGATGGTCCAGTGCTTCCGATCATCTATGCGGATGTTACAGGATACCAGACTAATCAGGAACCACCTAGTCCTACAGTCATTTATGATAATGTCATGGATGGACAATGGGGTAATCAAATACCATTAGCTGCAGCAGAGGAGATTGGAAGTACAAGATTGCTTGTTACAGGAACGACATTCTTTAGTGACTATGATTATGGAAAACCACAATTCGATAATATTCAATTATTGGAGAACTTTTTGGATTGGTCAGTGGGTAATCGTTCTGAGTGGAGCATTTTAGATGTGGATGAAGTGGGACCAAGAATCGGAGATATCAGCTGGGACCCAGCATCTCCTGATAATGGAGAAAAGGTGAATGTTTCAGCCACAGTTACAGATCCTAGTGGAGTAGTCAGAGTCTATCTGAAGTACAATAATGGAACACATGATGTATCATTGACGATGACTTCAGAGGGTGGCGGACTATACTCTGGTGAGATCTCTGATGTTTCAAGTGGTTCTTTGTCCTTTTATGTCGAAGCAGTTGATAATTCAGATAATGTAGCAATACGAGCATCATTCACAATCACATGGACTGCCCCAACTACAACAACTACAACTCCAACAGACACCACAACGACAGAGGCGCCTACAACATCTACAACTCCAACAGAAACTCCAACTGCAATCCCACCTCCAGATGACATGATACTCGTACTAGGCATCGGGGGAGCTATAATAGTCCTCATAGTCATTGTTGTAATAGTAAAAATGCGACGATGAATTTAGACTAAAATATGTGGCCAGGAAGTAGCCTGGTCACTACTCTTCTTTTTCATTACTCGTCGATTTAACTGGCAAAAAGCAGCAAACCATTCGATTTCCACACAGTCCTGTATAAAAATCGGATTCGCATATGTTCATATGCGTAGGGGAGATGTGTTTTGCATCAATCTAGAGAGAGGGTAAGCAAAATGTCTTACGGGTTGGACGCCAACGACCTGGAAAGAGAGATAGAGATAGGTATAGTCAGTGCTTTTGGGTGGGCAGTCATAGAGTTTGAGGCTGTGCTATTTCAGAAGTTTATTGTAATGTCAGGTCCTAGATCACTGATAACTGAGGATATGTTCAGAAAGTACCTAATGAACATGGAAGCAAAGGGATATGTTACCCCAGTTAATTTTCAAGGGAAAAGAGCATGGAAACGTCAGGTCATTGAAGCAGATATTGAAGAACCAGCAATGACTCCAGAAGAAGTGAAAGAGTTCATAGTAAAAGCTCATGCAGCCATGAAAAAAGAAAAGAAACGAGAAGTGTCAAGTGAGCACCGTGTGCAGGAGTCTAAGAAACTAGCAGAGAGAATCGTTCGAACTCTTGAACAAGTAATGCCAAAAACAAAAAAAGCCCCCTGGGAACCATCACTCATTGACCATGTTGAGGGCCTGCATAGAGCACTTATCGAGTCGAAGGATGAGTATCTCCGTTACCTAAAGAAGAATATTCCACGTGCATACGAACCAATGAAAAAGGTGCTCAATTCTAGTGGAGAAGAGATGCTCCTTCTTAGTCTAAGAATGATTGAATCCGGTCAACGAGTTTATCCACCATAGTGGAAAACAATGGAAATGAGGTGATGGGGAAAACCCATCACAATATAGAATCTATTGACCGACAAGTTCAGTCTTGGGGAAAGCGATGGAGGGAACTATCTTCTTGTCATGCACCTCAAGATTGTTTGCTACTTGCAAGTCACCCTTAATGGAGTCGAAGAGATTTCCTACCCATAATGCATACTTAATCTGATCTCCAAGCTCACCATTTCGGATGATTCTGGCGTTACGAACCTCATTTGAGAAAGCTCCAGACATTGAATCAACCAATGGATATGCAAAGTGTTCGATGTAGACGCCTCGTTTGATTTCACTGATTAAATCCTCAACAGATTTGGAACTTGGTTTGATTTCCATTGTAGTTCCTGCGCACACTGCAGCTATAGAAAACCTTCCAGCGAGCTCTCGAGGAGTTCTTCGAATTCCATTGCCTGTTGGTTGCATATCCACTTGATAGGCATTGTAGCTGTCAAAGAGATATGATTGAAGAACACCATGTTCCAAAATGGGTGTTTTTTGTGTTGGAACACCTTCATCGTCCACAATGCTACTTAGGAGTCCTTTTTCTGAAAGCCCATTATCATAGATTGTCAGGTTCTCACTCGCTACCTTTTCACCCATTTTATCTGACCAAGGGCTAGATCGTTTGTTGACATTCTCTCCTGAAACAGCAAATGCAACTAATTGATACATTATCTCAGACCCTTCGCTTGGGGTGAGAATAGCTACTGCGTCATCCCACTTTTGCTTGAAAGGTTTAGCTTTCAGAACACTCAATGCTTGGGCTCTCAGTTTTTCTCCAATCTTACCAAAGTCGATAGCACCTATCTCTCGAGACCAACATCTTTGAACTCCTTCCCCAACATTTCTATTATCTTCAGACTTAGCTGTAAAGAATCCAAATATCAAAGTACCTTGAGACCCTGTGTTCACTCCAAGTGAATTATTGATATGATAGTGAATTGAACTTGCGCGGAGAGATCCATTTGGAACTGTAACATTATTTGATGAGGCAGCTTTGACTACTTCCATAGCTTTGTCCATAAGCAACTCACTGTCAGCGAGTGCAGTTTCTTTATCATGGAACTTATCTAGGGAGCCTGATGCTTTCTTCGGATCTGGTAAAGACTCAAACTTCGGATCCGCGTTACTCGCTTTTGCCAAAGCTTTTGCCCGTTCCACAACATCAGTGGGAGTTTCTTGGGCAAGAGTGGAGCTTGTGAATCCAATTTGTTTTCCAATAATGCATTTCAAACCAATTCCTGCCTCAATCATAGAACCGCCAATCTTTGGAATACCATCATCAATGTAGATACTGGAAGTTTTTACTGTCACTGCATATACTTCCGCTTGAGTTGCGCCACTCTTTTCAGCTAATGACACAGTCTTTTCAGCGATGTCATCAATTTTCATTTCAGCCACCTCCAACCACCATCTTGGCTCGCATATGTGGGCCTCCGCTGGAAACGGAAAGGAAATCTTCCTCTCCTTTGCCACATGTGCCACCCCAAAATTCTAGTTCATCACCAACTGCATCAACAGTCTTTAAGATGTCAATAACTTTGCCCGCTAGACTCATACTGCGGACTAATTTAGTAGCTTCTCCATTCTTAATGATGTATCCTTTTAGTGCTGAACATTGAACACCGCCACCCACAACATCCTCCATACCTGACATAGCCTTGATAACATAGAGGCCCTCTTTCGTGTCCGCGATTATTTCATCGTCTTTCCAGTGGCCTTTGTCGAAGAAGGTGTTTGTCATTCTAGCAAATATTCGCCTGTTGTAATCTTGAGCACGTCCATTTCCAGTGGGATTCACGCCCATCAATATTGCAGTTTCAAGAGTGTGCAAATAACCCTTGAAGACTCCATTCTCAATAATCATTGTTCGTGATGCAGGTGTACCTTCAGAATCAAATGGGAAACTCCCACTAACATCCTTTAATGTACCGTCATCCACCATTGTAACATGCTCTGTTCCAAGTTGTTTTCCAACCTGTCCGGTCAAGAAAGACCTTCCTTTAACGACCTCGTCAGCTTCACTAGCATGCCCACAAACTTCGTGAGCAATCAGTCCTGATATTGCCCCATCAACTACAACAGTCATATTACCTGATGGTGGCTTTTCAGCTGAAAGAAGTTCGATAGCACCTTTCGAACATTCTGCACCAAATAGGTCTGGATCAATCTGCTGGATTAGCTCATAACCAACTCGACCACCTTTCACGTCATAATCAAAGTGCATCTTATCACCCTGTCGGGCAATTGGTTGCACAACTGCTAATGTCCGAAGCTCATCCCACTCAAGACGAGACCCAGCAGTGTTAACAAGTCGATATACTCTCTTTGCATCGTTGTAGACTGAGTTGGTATTAACAATACGGTCATCAGTCTTTTGTCCCTTATCAAGAGCCATAACAAAATCTAATTTCTCTTCTGTTGATACTTGCGCCGGATTTATTTTACTCTCTTGCCAAATAGTCTTCTCAATTGGTTTGATTTCAGAAAAATCTAGTTTCTTTCGAGAGAATTTAGCATTTGCCTTTGCACTCTTCACAGCATCTGTGAGTAGATTACGACAGATTTCAGCAGATAGTGTTTCAGATGTTGAAGCCATTCCCCAACATTCACCAACTAATGCCCGGACTACAGTACCTCCTTTTGTTGCTCTACTGAATCTCCGAAGATCTCCATTGACCACCATTATCTGGGTGGATGCATGGAATTCCTGACGAATATCAGCAAAAGTAACGTCTTTTTCAGATAGATCATCTATGACCTTGGCCATCATATCTAGCATTGAGCTTCACTAGCGTTTGCGATTTTTGTTAAAGAGATAAGTCTTTGGAGGTCAGCAAGCTGACTGCTAGAAGGATATGATATGTTAGAAGTAAAGCTTTCCCTTCATAACTGTGATTCCAGTTCCACTCACTTTGACTTGATCAATTCCTTCCTGATTACCACGGACTTCAACGAAGATTTTCCCTGGTCTCTCCACATAATGACCTTGCTCAATAACAATACTTGTCACAGGATAGGTTGCTTCCATCAGACCATACTTGATGATGTAGCTTCCAAGACTGCCAGCTGCTGAACCGGATACTGGATCTTCATATACACCTAACGCAGGAGCAAAATGTCTTACTTGCGCATCAGATGTAGGTTCGCGTGTGTCCCTTGTGAAAACACTCAGTGAAACGTAATCTGAACCTGATTGCAACTCTTTCAGTCGCGCCCAATTTGGTTTGATCCTATCTAGTGACCTACTCGTAGAAACAGGAATCATTAGATGTGGAGTTCCAGTACTAACAGTCTGGAGAGGATTTGGAGAATGGATATCAGCCAATGAAAGTCCCAATGCGTCAACATAGTCCTTAGGATCATAGGTATCCATGAATTGTGGTTTCTTGTGCGTAATCTGAATCTCATGTTGTCTGGTTGATTCATTCCTCACAATTTCAACATCCAGAATACCTGTGCTGATTTCCAGACGGACCATTGTCACATCACTGACCAAATCAATACTACCTTCTTCGACTAGCGCATGAAATGCAGCTATAGTTGGATGTCCAGAGAAGCCTATCTCACTTTTTGGCGTCATATACCGAAAGCGAAAATCCGCCCCTTGAGATTTAGAAACAAATACTGTTTCTCTCACGTTCATCTCACGTGCAATCTTATGCATATTTCTTTCACTCACATGATCAGCATTTAACACCACAGCTGCTGGATTTCCTCCAAATGGTTTATCGGTGAATGTATCAACCTGGATTACATCAAGAGCATGTTTTTTGAACATGGACATCAACTTGTGCATAATTCGTTCAGTGACTAATTAAGAATTCCATGGGTACTGCGAGATTCCAATCAAGATTTTTTTCGCTCCATGTGACGAGAGAAGTTCTCTTTGTGTGCTGAATGATCAAACACATGGTCAGCTGGAATAATCTTAGCTGGTCCAAATCTCACCTTGGTAGGCTCAAAATCACAATCTAGAAGTGTTGCAACCCACATATCCCGACCTGGTTTCAAAGCAGCTCCATTAGTGTAGTTCGACCTGTGCCTACCTATATGATGACTATAGACATAGAAAGTTAGCGACAGGAATATTCCAAACCCGGTCAAATAGAGAATCAACATGTTTGTTAACAATTGTGAATTTATTTGTTTTAAGGTTTCTGTTAGTGTGTTTGAAATTTTGATTCTTTGTCGTTAATGATTAATAACGGAGGACACCCATAACTGAACTAAAGGTAGTTATCATTATGTCACTCGTTGCTGCTCGTGATCACGTACGAAATAATCTATTGGAATTCACAAGGACCGCATTCAGTATGATTCCACCAATTGATAATCCATGTATTCTTGACATAGGTTGTGGGACAGGAGTTCAAACGATTGAGCTTGCTAAGATTAGCAATGGAAAAGTTACGGCCATAGATATCGATGCAAAAGCTCTTGATATTCTACGACATAAAGCCAAAGATGCCGGTGTGTCTGACAGGATTTCAATAATGGAATTATCAATGTTGAAACTCAATAATCTTAACGAGATCTATGACATAATTTGGGCGGAAGGCTCTATCTTCATTGTTGGTTTCGAGAATGGTCTAAGAGATTGGAAACGATTACTAACTAGAGATGGTTTTCTTGTTGTCCATGATGAGGACACTGACGTAGATACGAAGCTGCAATTAATTGAGAAACATGGGTATCAAGAAATAGGTCTGATTGAGATTTCTCATGATGAATGGTGGAAAAAATACTATGCACCTCTTGGAAATCTCTTAGGTAAGATGGGAATTAACGGTGATAATGAAAAATCTCTGAAAGACGAAATTAATATGTTCAGGAAAACCCGTATGGGTTCTATCTTTTTTATACTACAATCCAAATCTTAACCAAATGAAGAGAGGGTGGCGAGCATATGGGAATCGTGGTAGGAGGGGGGAGTTTCGTAATTGAGGGCATGTAACGAAAAACTAGCCCACACGCTCGCCTTTGCTTTTACTTTAAGAGTATTTATGCCCGGCTAGTCCTACTTAGAGTGATATTAATTCTATATTGAACTTATTAAAGTTTGTTTTGGTACTGAGATAATTCACAAAATTAGAGCGCGCCAAACTAGATTAAAATGCATTTATTTCACAGAGATTTCTTCATTATTTCTCGATTTCGATTTGAAAGCTTTTTTATTAAAGTCAAAGAATTCATGACGATAAAATATTAGAATAGAAAAAGATGTGAAGGTGTGTGCCTTTCAAGAGAGGCACAATCACCTTTTGCTTCGAATCTACGCTTCACTGTTATAGGGTTTTGAGATACTATCTTCTTCAACTTGGTTTGGTTTGTGACCCGCACGCCATTCCTCAATTGTCTTGGAAAACTTCTTCTCAACCCTAGAACGGTGAATTGTATTCATTGTGCAGAACGGTATAATTCTTCCATCTGGAACAGAATAATTGATGTCACAATGCTGAACACGTTCAAGGTCGAAATTGTAAGGATCTTGGAAATGCATCATGCCGACCATGATAATACGTCTCATCAGCTTTGCCAAGGATTCATAGTCACCACGATTTAGAAATGCGCTTAGAAGGTCCTTAATGAGACCTTTCTTCTTGATGTGACGAGCACCTGCTGCAAGTTTTGCTTTGGCTCGTGTACTTGCGCCTCTTGCTCCATCAGCATAGAGATTGGCGATTTCTTCAAGAAGTACAAGGAATTTATCAACATCAATCAAGTCTGTAATTGGTTTATAGTCACCATCATCATCAATGTAGATGAAAGTAGCCATTCCACATGCGAAGTGCGAACTCAGTTCGAGATCAGGACCTCCTTTGATTAAGCCAAGTGCACGACCAACAGGCATCATAGAAGGCACTGGATACCATTCAGTGTGTGGAATCTTACCACCAGTTTGTTTTTCAATAAGATGAATTGCATCGGGAATTGTAATTCGCATCTCGTGGCGAGCCGCATGATCAATTCGTCCAGTGATACTCACAGGTTGGAAGTTAACGCATCTAATTACGTCACGGTTTTCCACAGCAAATTCAATTATACCACCCAGCTGATCTTCATTGACGCCACGAACAACAGTAGGCACTAAAACAAGAGATTCCATACCAACCTCACGCGCGTTTTGAACAGCTTGTTTCTTGAGAGGAAGCAGATTAGTTCCACGAGCAGCAAGATAAGGTTCTGGAGTAATGCCATCAAACTGCATGTAAATGGTCGATAGACCAGCATCACGGAGTTCCTGTAGGTATTCCTTGCTTTTTCCAATCCTTATTACATTGCTAGCAATCTGGACATGTCTAAAACCAAGCTGCTTTGCCCATTTGATGTACTGTGGCAAGTGCTTGCTAACAGTTGGCTCGCCTCCTGCAAATTGAATTGCTGGAGCGGGAACTGGCAGATTAGTTCGAAGATTCTTCATCATATCAAAGACTTCTTGTGGTTCTGGTTCATAGACTGTGCCACCCTCAGCAGCAACTGCAAAACATATTGGACATCGAAGATTACATCTATTAGTCACATCTAAAAGAGCCAACGCAGTGTGTGATTTATGCTCAGGACATTGACCGCAGTCTTCTGGACAACCCTTCACGGTTTCTGTTCGAGGATTATCAAGCCCAATTGATTTATACCACCATTTCTGGGCCTTCTTGAACATCTCAGCATCGCCCCAATATACATCAATAAACTCTCCATGCTCCTCGCAGGTCTTCTTGTACATAACCTTACCATCTTCTTCATACAAGGTAGCCTCAATAACATGGACATTGTCATCAGTCAGGAAACATTCGGGGCATATAGATTCGGTCTTGTATGGAAGTTCCTTGACTGGGTATCTCTCAACATGATACCGAGAGATTGGTCCGCCATCTTCATGCTTGATGGGAACTTCAGGGATTCGTTTAATATCATCATCAGTAGCCATAATAATTCACTCCATGACCACATGGAACCACCACTGAACAGGGTGGCATTCACACAGAGGGTTGGAAAAAATCAGAATATAAGTTTAATCCGATGTTTCCGAATATGTAGAGTGTGCTGTTACTCCTCGTCATCGTCGGTTAGAACATACCCCTCAGTAAATCCTCCACGTGCAAGAAGCTTAGTGTGACGCTGGAGTTCTAGGAAAGCAGGATCAGCTTTTCGTAGCTTGAGAAGGGTATCGATAGCCTCCTGAATGTCAACAAGTTCTTCAGTATCACCAGAAAAAAGGAACTCCTTTGCTTCTTCAACTATTTTTTCCCGTAGAAGCACATCAAGCTCATCAGGACCAGCTATTCGAACCTTCGGATTTCCACCATTTTCACGGATTAATTCCGGCACTTTGTCCCGTACTAGTTTTTCTTTCAAGACGACCACCAATTTCCTATTTCAAAGCAAGAGCAACTTCAACCTGATATTTCGCTGTTTCAAGTAATGACTCAGCAGCAGCGGTGATTGCTCCAGGAAGAACTGTTGTCCATGGAGCTTCAGCATCTCGAGATGTGGATTCAGTCATAGCTGAGAAAGGTAGAAACTTAACTTCATACGAATCATCAAAGGAGATGGTTCCCTGCCATTGACCCTCACCGTCAACAATTTCATAGGTTGGAAGGAATTTCTTCATTTCCTCAGGAACAATGGCATTCCAGAAAATTGACATTCCATTGAATTGCCTAGGATTTCCAATTGCTAGGGTGTAAGTATCCATGGTTGCTGTTGCAGTGACGAGTTTGTATAGAATCCCAATATGACAGTTCAGACACTGATTGAACTCGAGTCCATCTCCTGAAGAATCTACATATGCAATTCCATTTTTCTCAATATTATCATCATTACAGTGAACGCAAAGGTTCATACCCCATCTTACTTCAAGATGTTCACTGAATGGACCTTCAATGAATCGGTCTGCAGCTTCTTCAAAGGCAGATCTTGCAGCCTCTATTCCATCTTGGTCAATCTTTGTTCGAATAGCCTGCCAAACCTCAAGAGGGTTTTGCCAAAGCACATTGAAAATCATATCTGCGAGTTTATCAAGAGACCTTTCTTCTAGTGCACTCATCGCAAACACTTCATTAAAGATGGTTTAGAGGTTTCAATTAAACATTGGTTGGACCTCCTGATGGTCAAAAGATTTTAACCTAAGGTTTTTTAACTGAGTCAAGACGAGTAACCAGAGAGCTAATAGGTGAGAAAAGGATGGATTGCCAAATCAACTAAACCAGAAAACCATCCCTCTAGTCTGGATAATATCTTGTTCTCGCCTCTAAGATGCTTAGTCACATTTTGTTATTACCCGTACAATTTTCTCAATGGGAGGATACTGACATGAGTCCATTACCAAAGCGATATGATCCACAGACCTTGGAAACAGAAGTGCTTGATTCCTGGCAAAAGAAAGACATCTACAAGAAGACAATAGAGCTTAGAAATTCAGGACCTAGGTGGAATTTCCTAGAGGGTCCACCCACTACAAATGGCTTCATGCATGTTGGCCATGCTCGAGGTCGTGCTATGAAGGATGCACAACTTCGTTATATGACAATGAAAGGTTTCAATGTTTGGAGGCGAGGTGGTTGGGATATGCAAGGACTTCCTGTTGAGCTAGAAGTAGAGAGAAATGAAGGTATAGACCAGAAGGGGTTGATAGAATCAAATCTTGGCATGGATGTCTTCGTACAGAAATGCAAGGAGTTGGTAGATTATTACCTTGAAGGATGGGTGAATGATTCTATTAGACTTGGTCTATGGTTAGACTATCCCTCTGCATATCAGACTCGTAGGGATGATTACATAGAACATGTATGGTACTTGCTTAAAATGGCAAATGAAAGAGGTCTTTTGGGGAGAGGATATAGAGTCAACCCAATGTGCCCTCGTTGCGTCACTGCATTATCAGGTCATGAGGTTTCTCAAGGATATCAGACAAAAGAGGACCCGTCAATATACGTGAAGTTCAAGCTCGTTGGAAAAGACAAGGAGTATCTTGTGATATGGACCACAACGCCATTCACTTTGATATCAAATGAGATGGTTTCGGTCCACCCTAATATGAAGTATGTGAAAGTCGATGTTGATGGTGAGTTGTGGTGGCTTGTTGAGGATCTTGTTGAAGAGGTCATGCGGAAATCAGGGGTAGACTCCTACAAGATAGTTGAGTCTGTAACTGGAAGTGAGATGCTTGGATGGAAATATGAACACCCTTTCAGAAACGAGGTGCCATTTCACCAAGAACATGATGAAGAATACATGCATGCTGTGGTTACAGGGACCCATGTAACAGTCGAAGATGGTACCGGTCTTGTTCATACTGCACCAGGATTTGGACCAGATGACTTCAATGTTGGGCGTGAATTCAATGTACCAGTATTAGCACCAGTCACTTCGTCTGGGAGATTCACTGACGAAGTGCCAATGTTCAAAGGAAGGATGGTTTTTGATACAAATCCTGAAGTTCCAAGAATGTTGCAGGACAAAGGGTTGCTTGTCCACGAGGAAATAATATTACACGAATACCCTCACTGCTGGAGATGCGACACACCACTCGTGTATTTGGCAGACAATACTCAATGGTTTCTGAAAATGACTGGAGTCAGGGACAATCTTGTGGAATCCAATAGGAATGTGGATTGGACTCCTGATTGGGCTGGAAGTGGCCGTTTTGGTGACTGGCTTGCGAACGCTGATGATTGGTGCATATCACGCTCCAGAGTCTGGGGGTCTCCTCTTCCAGTTTGGGTCTGTGATGATTGCCAAGCTGAAGTTGTAGTTGGTTCAAGAAAGGAATTGAAAGAACGAGCTATAAAGTTCCCTGATGAGTTTGAAATGCACAGACCGTGGGTGGATGAGGTTGTTTTGTCCTGCGAGAAGTGTGGTGGTGAAATGCATAGAGAAGAGTTTGTAACAGATTGTTGGTTAGACTCAGGAATAGCTCATACAGCAAGTGTCGATTATCTCAAAGATCCATCCTTACATAAAGAGCTCTATCCATTTGATTTCATAACTGAGGCTGTAGATCAATCACGTGGATGGTTCTACAGCCTTCTTTACACTGCAGTGGTTTTACATGGCAATGCCCCCTTCAAAGCATGTGTTAGTCAAGAGCATGTCCTTGATGCAGAAGGAGGGAAAATGAGCAAGTCCCGTGGAAATGTCGTTTGGGCGAAAGATGCATTCAATGACATAGGAGCAGACCCATTCAGAGTGTTTGTCCTAACTCGCTCAGCTTCATGGTCACGAATGAACTATGATCCAAAAGAGATAGACCTCACAAGGAAGAAACTCGATGTTCTTTGGAATGTTGCTCTGTTTGCTGAAACGTACATGGACTTGGATAATTTCAAGTATGATGAAAAAAGAATGAGGAAAGCATTGGAAAAAGCAGATCTAGAGGACAAATGGTTACTCTCACGAGTGCAGAGTGTTGTAGAGGACTATAGAGTCAATATGGACAAATACCTCTGGCATCACGCTGGTCGCGTTTTATTGGATTTTATATCAGAAGACCTAAGCAGAGTGTATCTTCCTCTTGTGAAGAAACGAGTATGGCTTGACAGTGATGATCCCAAGAAAGTAATGGCATATGATGTCATGTACTATACCCTCCAGACATTCTTGAGATGTTTCAATGTTTTCACACCTTTTTTGGCGGAGAAGTTGCACACTGAGTTCCTAACACGTTTTGCAGACGGTTTACCAGAATCAATAAACATGATGTGGATGCCTGAGCCTGATGACAGTCTTTCCGACAAAGAATTGGAAGCCACATTTGAAGTACTTCAAGAACTAAGGAGTGCATCAAGTCACGCACGAAATAAGAAAGGAGTTAAACTAAGACATCCAGTGGCTAAGGTCACATTCATAGCAGAAAGTAAAGAAACTGCGAAGAGGGCAGAGAGCCTCACCGAACTTCTCAGGGATGATCTGAATACAAGAGAATTTGAAGTACTTCTCACTGATGTCATGGCGGAATTTACAACGCTGACTATGAAACCCAACTATAAAACTCTTGGACCCAAGTATAAAGGTATGATGAAGCAACTGGTATCAGCTCTTGAGAGGGTTGATGCAGTAAAACTGCGGGCGGACTTGGAAAAAGGAAAAGCCAGTGTTTCTGTTAACGGGAAAAAGCTAAGCCTCGAGGCTGGTGATGTCGAGTTTGAAGAAACTCTCCCAGACCACCTCAGCTATGCGGAAGATAAAATCGGCAAAGTCTACGTAGATGTTACACGTACTAGGGAGTTGGAGGCAGAAGGGCTGGTCAGAGATGTCATAAGAAGAGTCCAAGTGATGAGAAAGGAACTTGATTTGAAGGTTGAACAATCCATAGATGTTCTTTTAGTGTTTTCTGAGGATGATTCAATGGAACTCTCAAAGATGTTTGAGGCTTATTTAGCCAATGAAGTACGCGCTGAGTCGCTGGAGATGGATGGACCAAGTGCTAAACCAAAATGGAAAGATTATTCATATGTCAAAGAATGGGAAATAGACGATTTGAAGCTGAAGGTGGGTATGAGTCCTAAGTAGATGACTAGACAGGGCTTTTGCCCCTAGTAAGTACCTCAATCATCGTGTGGAAAACTTTCGCATTCTCCTTGATTGATTCGATTGAAACCCATTCATTCGCTCCATGAACATTGTCACCACGAGGACCAAAATCAAACAAGTCAGCTCCTTCTCCTGCAAAGTAACGTGCGTCAGAACCTCCAAACCCTTCGACTATTCTGTAGGATATCCCTTCCTTCTCAAGAGCCCATCTAGCAGCCCTTATGAGTCTTGAATTGGGATCACAGTCCACATAACCAACTCCAGAATAAACCTGAAGTGAGAATATCTCTACTCGATTTCTTAATGAGGCTTCAAAAGCAGCTTTGACTGTTTCACCATCATTCGTCATTGACCTGACATCAACATATAGGGTCCAGAGGTCATTTTCTTTTGACAGAATGTTTGGACAAATATTGGTGCCTTTATCTGATGGTTTTGTTGGAAAAGCAGTGTGAGAGAGTGCAAGTAAAGATCGCATCATGTCTGTCAATGCTACATCATAAGACAACTCAATACCTGACTTGTCAGGATGAATTACATCCAGTTCAATCCAGTCAGGAACCACATTGCCCTTCAGAAAAGCGCCTCGGACCGTTTCTACAACAGATTTGGGATTAAGATCAAGATATTTTGATGCGGCAATCATCGCGTGTCTATCTACACCAAATCTCAGATAGGCACTGTGTCTTGTGTTGGTTCCATATGTCTGGGTTTCAACCTTCACCGTTTCCCTTTGACCTTTGATTTTCTCCATTCTTTCTTTTACTTTGATGAAAGTGGGTAGGATGTTCCTTCTCCTGTGAATAATGTCTTGACCATTTCCATCAGCAATGACAACATAATCAGGAAAGAGACCCTGTTTTATCAGGTAATCTTTCAATACTCCAGCACCTTGACGGCCACCTATTTCTTCGTCCCCCGTAACTGCAATCATAATTGTGCATGGAAAATCAGACTCTGCAATTTTCTCAGCGAGTAATAGGAGTGAAACAATATTCCCCTTATCATCACAGGTCCCTCTACCATAAGCTCTATCACCATCAAGCTTCAACTTTAGAGGGTCAGAGTCCCATCCATCTCCAAATGGAACAACATCAAAGTGGGCTAAGAAGAGAATTTTGAATTGACCATGACCACGTCTTGCTAGGGATGTTGTGTATCCTTCTGATTCTATAATTTCTGTATGAAAACCAAATTCACTCAGAATTCTATTAATGAATTCAGGACAAGTTCGAGGTGCTTTCATATCATCATTATTTCTTGTGTCAAAGGCAACAAGAGTTTCTAGAAGTTCAACGGGGTCAAGAGGCATCGCAATCAGATGGACTACAGACTAAGAGAGTCAAAAGTTTATCCTATCAAGCTATTGTCAAAATAAAAAGCTTGGACAAGGGACAATCAAAAGACTGCCCCTTGCATCTTTAAACCGATTTATGTTCGCTTGTAGATCCATCTGTTCCAAGAGCTGAGGCTTGGCATTTCTTCAGGCAATCCTTTCCGAGCTCTTATCTCTAAGATGATCTCTTCCTGCATGTTACCGGGCAAGGGTTCGAATCCTCGAAACTCATAACCAAAGAAACTGCGACCAGCAGTTGCACTTCGGAACTCATCTGCAATACCGATAGTTTCTGCAGTAGGGAGAGTACCTTTCACTGTGACTGTGTCTTCTTCTCCTTCGATTGTCACTATCTGGCCTCGATGACCGGTGAGGACCTTGATGACTTGTCCTTGTGTATCAGTTGGGGTCTTGATATCAGTATTCAAGACTGGTTCGTAGAGTCCTGGTCTACCGGTGAGAAAACCCATGTTCAGTCCAGCACTTACCATCGTAGCAACTTCACTATAACCTGTGTGAGCTGGGTCGGTATGGACAGTAGCATCAGTAAGGACTACCTTTACACCCATTATAGGTTCTTTCGCAATTGGGCCACCTTCGATGAAATCTCGGAAAGTTGTTTGTAGGTATGAGAAGATACGATCAAACCTCTGAACACCACTCATTGCATCAACTAGCATTGAGGATTCATAGATATCCAGAATCTTACGAGCCTCTTTTGCATCCCAACCAGCTTCATCTCGAAGAATGGCTGCACGCTCGCGATCAGGCATTTCTGCAGTAATCTTCTTCTTCCTGATGAGTTCAATTGTCTTTTCATCGAGAGGTTCAAGATACATTCGAATCCTGTTGTGTCCGTTTGGAGACTTTGTGTGGAACTCGTCACCTCGCTCAGTCATCTTTTCTCGGTACACGATAATCGGTTCTGAAACTTTGATCTTCACCTGCTCATTGATTCTTTTAGTCAGAATCTCGATCTGGAGTGGGTCAATACCATCAAGACGATACTCACCAGATTCTTTGTCATGTATGAATCTAGCTGTTGGGTCAGCCATAATCCACTTGGATACAACTTCTCCGAGTTTGGCAATTTCTTGAGGATCAATAGGTTTGATGCTACGACTTACAACAGGTTCGCTCACATATTCAATAGCCTCGAAGCCCTTCATGTCAGAACCTGGAGTTACAAATGTTTCACCACTTGGACATATGAAGCCAAAGACGGAGAATAGGTTACCAGCAGGCACCTCATCCATGTCAAGAATATCAGTAATCTCTTGGACACCTAGTCGCTTGACCTTGGCGTTCTGTCTCATGTTGACAAGCTGAATCTCCTGACCAGATTTGATTGTTCCAGAGAACACTCTACCAATCAGAGTGGGTCTCTTGCTCTTGGGATCAATGAAGATTTTTGTAATCATTCCAAGCAGAGGTCCCTTCGGATCGCAGTCCAAAAGAGCCGTACCCTCTAAACTGTCTAGGTTTCCTGACCAAATTCGAGGTATCTTGTATTTCTGAGCTTCTTTTGGATTTGGCAGATGTTTTACAATCATCTCAAGGAGTGCATCATCTAATGGGAGGTTATCTCTGAGCCAGCGATCATCGCCTTCATTGTATTTCTCAAAGACAACTGTGGGTTTGATGTTCTTCTTTTCTAGGGTCTTCATTGTGAAAGCCCAGCCAGTCTTTGCGCTTCCAATGGCAACACTACCCTCTTGGAAACTGACTCTCCAGTCAAGTGCATATTCCTTTGGAGCAACCTTCTTGATGAGCTCATTCACCTTGGCGATGATGATGTCAATGCGTTCGTAGACTTTTGCTGGTGGAAGCTTGAGCTCATTGATGAGTCGGTCTACTTTGTTAATGAACAGGACCGGTTTGCATGCCTCACCACCCACTGCTAAGCGAATATTTGTTTCAGTCTGTGTCATTACGCCCTCGAGGGCATCTACAAGAATAACTGCACCATCACTGGCACGTAGTGCCCTTGAAACCTCCCCTGTGAATGAGAGGTGTCCAGGAGTGTCTGACAACTGAACGAGATACTCCTCGCCTTCAACCTCGAAGTTAAGCAGCACGACTGAGGTAAAGATAGTGATACCTCGCTCTTGCTCTTCTTCGTCACTGTCTGTCATGAGAGCTTGTCCAGCAGCAGCATCACTCATAAGACCAGCCCGACGCATCAGATAGTCGGTTGTTGTGGTCTTTCCGTGGTCAATGTGAGCGCTGATTGATATTATCCTCTTGTGCTCAAAATCGTCTGAAAGAATGAGCCTCTTGATTGCATCTGGCTCTTTGATCTTAACCATTAGGATGTCTCCTTGTAATTTAGTTTGTTGTCCCCTCGTGATATTGTTCAATAGCATGTCCCCAACTGTCCATTATCACACGAGAGAACTCGTCGGGGTTACCAGCATACTCACTGGTGGCTTGCGCGACCTCGCGTGTGGATGATTAAAAGTATTTCTACAGGGGAATTACTGAAAGACAATGAAGTTTGACAAGTTTTTTCTGTGCTAAAGTTTCCTACATCTTATGACATACTTGTACAACACAGGTAGAGATGTTCTTTCTATTATGGGGATATGTTTAGGACCTGTAATTTTGATTATGGGGCTTCTGATGTATTATCTCGTTGGATATATGATCGGTATTGGGTTTCAGTTGATATTCCTAGCAATAGCTTTTATCGGATTTGGTTTATTTGCAGCAGGGCTTGGACTCTATCCTAGCATGAGGAAACGAGCTAAGCTGTGGAAAAAGGTCCTCGAGATTGCAGCTGTTGAAAAGGAGGTCACTATTTCTGATTTGCATATTCGTACAGGAATTGATTCTGAAGAGGTGAGAAAGATTTTAGCTCACTGTCTGATGAATGGCATTCTCTTTGGATATATTGAGGGGGACCTCTTTGTTCGTGATACTTCAGCTCGACCGTTTCGATATAAGAGTCCTACTGGACTCTTTAGCGAGTGAGCAAGAAACTATCGATGTGCAATGACCACCATTCGCTCAGAGTTTGCTGCGTATGGAAGTCGTGGGAGAATGTGTTGTCCATAGAATTCTACCTTCGAGAACCCAATTTCTTCAAGCATCTCTCGAATCTCAAGCGCAGTATACATCCGAATATCATTATTTGACAGAGCATCTTGGTCCATCAAGACTATTCGGTCCTCTTCCATGTCAAAGAACATCGCTGGTCGACCAGTAAGAACGCCAGCGTGTGCATCTAACACATGGGGTTCATTTAGTAAAAAGCCCCCCTCAAGTTGTGTCCAAGTCTTCTGGAACTTAGGAAGATTATATGGATTCATAAGGTCCAGTAATAAACAGCCATCATCTTTTAGTGCATGAAATGCGCCCATCAAGACACGTTTGTTTTCTTCATGGTTAAAGAATCCAAAACTGTGACTTAGCATAACTGCCGCTTTGAACTGAGATTCAAACGACATGTCACGCATATCACCAGTATAGAAGTTTACTTCCACCTTTTCATCCTTGGCTCTTTTCTTTGCTACATCAATCAAGGATTGTGCAATGTCAAAGGCAGTGACTTTTAGACCTCGTTTGGCAAACTCAATTGAATGGTCTCCTGCACCACAGGCAATGTCTAGAATCTCATTTCCCTTCTTAAGAGTAAAAACCTCGATGATGAAGGCTACAACGAGTTTATCATACTGCTCGATTCCTTGAATTGCCCGACGATGTCGGACTCGGAATATTTCAGCCCAGAACTCGTCCCAGCCAAGCTCTACCTTCTCCATTGATTCACACTTCCATTAATTGCGGTGATTGGACTCGGATATGAAGATTGTCATGACTGTTGATTGAGCAAGAAGGAGAATTTGGAGAGAATCCGCACCTGTCTTCTCCGCCGGGAGGGACGCAGACTCAGTAACAGGAAACTCGAAATGAGCATAACCTACGGATTCGTTCTCCACCTGAAGTGAAGGCGAGTTCTCTAAAAAACCTTTAGGTTATTCATAAATTTGAATTTATTTTAAATAATAGAAAGGATTTCCGATTTTTTGGAACGATTTTGTAAAAGAGGTCTTCTTGGGAAAAAAATCGAATTTTCAACGAATTTTCACATCTAATTGTGCAGCATAGACTCCAGGTCTTCCAAATAAGAGCCTTTCAAGATTAATAGCAGCGTAAAAATGACTCCAAGAAATGTGAATTGTGAATAAGATCGTGTCTATGAGAAACTGGTAGCCCCGCCAGGATTTGAACCTAGGTCCGGTGGGCCAGAACCACCGATGCTGGACCACTACACCACGGGGCTATGAGTGGCTCGGGAGTGAATTGTGCATTTTTCTTCTTTTCGGTTGTGAAACAGAAACAGAACCAAAATATTAGGATGAAGTTAGATACCCACCTTGAAAATAAGTGCATCTCGGAGTACTCGTTGAAACATCCGTAGAAGGTTTTTGCCTTCAGTTGCAATTGTGTCAAATACTGGATATCCCTCTAAGTCCAACATCTGGACTATGTAGTCAATTGGTAAAGCATTGGGAAGGTCTCTTTTGTTCATGGCTACTATAATGGGTAATGTTGCCATTCGGTCTGTACCAAGTGCAATTCTCAGCTCCTGTACCGATGCCAAGTTCTCATTCATTTGTTCAGGTGTTGAGTCCGCCATGAAGATGATTCCATCGCAATCGCGGAGAACTTTGATTCTTTGGCTAGCATGTCGCCTCTGTCCAGCAACTGTAAATACATCAAAGACAATCCTCTCGCTGGCTGAAACAGGTACAAAGTCAAAGAAAGTTGTTCGCCCAAGCTCATCAGAGATTTCTATAATCTTCCCTTTTGCCAATGACCTAACATTGGCAAATAACCACCTCAGCGCTGTAGTCTTACCGGAAAGGGAAGGACCATAGAATACAATCTTGATATGGACCCTACCCAGTTCATCACGCTTCAGAACGTGACCTGGAACAATCTCGGCTGCACTTTGAGGTTTGATACGTGCGTGTCGAGCATGTTCAGCTGTGACTTTGGGGTCAAAACTAACATCTTCAGCGGAGGCGATCAATGTACCCATAGGTGCTGGGGTTGGTTCCACCATCACTGGTTTCGTAGGTGCTAAACCTACATCAGCACTAGGTTCCACTATTGGTTCTTCTTCCTCTTTGGGCTTTTTAGAACGCCCCATTAATCTGCGAAATACAGACAATCGCCTCTCCAGAATTTACGATGCTGATATTAGTCTTAAATCTTGGGGGGATTTTATCCGCAGTGACCTTTATCAATAGAAAGCCACAGGCATGATTCATTATGACTGCATTGATTGACCAGGAATTCATCTCTACCAAATGGCCAACTCTCAGCAAGATGATCTATTTGGATAATGCTTCCGTAGGCATTCCTCCAATTGACACGTTTAATGCAATGAAACAATATCTAGAAGATAGATCTGAGGCTATTGGAGAGTTCGAGGATACTCTAAATTCATTCAAAGAGATTCGACAAAACCTGGCAAAGTTGTTGGGTGGTGATTATAGTCAATATGGCTTTGTGCCAAGTACAAGCGAAGGAATAAACTCCATTGCTCACAGTGTTGAGTATCCCATAGGTTCAAATGTTGTCATTTGCGACCTTGAATTTCCAGCTAACTATGTTCCCTGGCAAAATGCAAGTAGATTTTATGGTTTTGAACTGAGAGTAGTCAAGTCTAGAAATGGTGCAGTTTCACTTAAGGGATTTAGTGGGCAAGTAGATGAAAAAACCAAGATCATCGCTATCAGTCAAATCCAGTTTGGTTCAGGTTATAGATCAGATTTGGCAGAGCTTTCGAAACTCGCACATGATAATTCTGCTCTAATTGTAGCAGATATCATCCAAGCAGCAGGATGTTTTGACACTGACTTGTCTAAGCTTGGAGTGGACTTTGCTACTGGACAAGCTGCAAAGTGGATGTTGGGACCCATTGGAGCAGGTTACATCTATGTCAACGAATCCGTGATTAATGAACTTCAACCTCGATTCTTAGGCTGGTGGGGAGTTGAGAATCTGATGGAATTTGAATACTTTGAACGAGTTCCATTTCCTGATGCACGGAAGTTCCAAGTAGGTTCTCCTGCAATGATTGCCTACGTTGGATTTCTAGAGTCACTTAAGGTGCTCCTCCAAATTGATGGGAAGACAAGAGAGAGAGTAGCTATGGACAATGCAGACTATCTAAGACAAAGACTTTTAGAAATCAATATCCCATTCTATGATTTTGGTCAAAACCATAATTCATCTATAGTTTCATGTAAACCAAATGATGTGGAGAAACTACACGAGGATCTCTTGAAGGATAGAATTCATTGCTCTGTTAGAAATGGGAGATTAAGAATCTCACCACATTTCTACAACAACCATGCAGAGATTGACAGATTAATAGAGTATCTGAGGTGATTTTATGCTTGATCAGATAACGGACTCAATTTATTTCATTGTCAGCCGATCTTTCGACTCAAACATCAGCTATATCAAATCAGGAGATCATGAGATTTTAATCGATACAGGAACAGGTCTTTATGCCTCTTCTCTGGACAAGGATCTACAATCCCAGGGATCTTCACTTGAAAGAATTACTGATGTTGTCCTTACCCACTGTCATATTGATCATATTGGTGGTGTCATCCCCCTGTTGGAAAGAGGTTCGCCCAAGCTCTATCTTCACAAGGCTGAAGCTGTGCCAATCAATAGTGGAGATATGAGTCAAACACTTGGTGCTACATTTGGAGCAGACCTACCACCAATCAAAATCGATGTGTTATTAGATGAAGGAAGTTTGATTGATTTTGGCGAAATAAAGCTGAGAGTATTTCACACCCCGGGACACTCTGAAGGGAGTATAGTAATGCAAGTGGAGGGATCTGGGATTCTCTTCACAGGAGATACATTATTCCCTGGAGGTAGTTTTGGGAGAGTTGATTTCCCCACAGGAAGTCCTGAGAAACTTGTTGCATCTCTTAAACGAATTTCAGAAATGGATTTTGAGATTGGTCTTCCTGGACACATGAATGCTATGATGTATAATGCTAGAAAATCTGCACTCACATCCTATCAAATGGCTAAAAATTGGTTCGGGATAAGGTAAATGACAATCAAAATGGCGATTGTAATACTGAGATAATGTCCCATATTCTACTAAGTAAAGAATATATGAGATAAATCGATTGAACGTGAGTACCGATGGTGGCTATAACAGTGGAAAAGCCGTCGGAGTATATGTTCAAAACGGACACTCCAGCCATTTAAATGGCAGGGAGTTAAACAGAAAAGGACAAAAACAGTCCATCGGTGGGTGTGGAATACTTGGCAGACTCTTCTCGTGACTTGGACGAACTCCTTAAGGAGTTCAAGCCCGAGAAGAAAGCACGTTTTCAAGCCTTTGACAAAGTAGTCAATGCTCTCAATACACCCAGCCAGTCACTATTTGTACTAGACAATGATAATGAGGTAGATACGTTCCAAAGAGAATTCAATCAATTCCTAGTATCTACCGGAAGAATGGAAGATGGAGGAGAACTTCCATACTATATGGTTCGAATTGGGTACGATGGAGATATGTTGGATGACATGTTTCGACTGATTGTATCAAATGAATCTGAAAACTTCAAACCAGCCTCCCTTGATGTAAACATGCTTTATTCCAAACAAGCGATTTTCCAGCACCTCTACCAATTAATAACGAAGGAGAAATACATCATATTCCATATTCCAGAATTCCCTCTGGCATATTATTTCGAAACTGCTGTTGTCGTTGATGTTGAAGACCTGTCAGATGTCATGGATCCTACAGTTCATGATGATACAATCATTCGATATCTCAATGACCTTCGTGAACAGGGAACAGAGGAACATAGGAAGACGTATAGCTTCTTCTATAGAATTAGTACATCTTTGTTAATGGAATTCTCGAATGTCTTTCTTGTTGCTCCAACTGCTGGAATGAATAGACACATGTGTGTCACCAGCTGGCGAACTCAAACACTTCTTCTTGGATTTAGTCCACTTACTTGGTCATCAGGTAGTTTTCGAGTCTTTGACCTCAGTGGCAGAGATATTGATGCAAGATGGGCATATCCTGCACCACAGTCAGATGATCCAAGAATCAAGCAATATACACGTATTGTTCCCTTCGAGTAATGGGACACATCTTGTGGTTTGTCAATAAATGGGTAAATATGTAATATATATACACGTATATACCCATCACTGAATGTATAAAGAATATTTAATACGCAACCAAATAGAGAAGGAATTGACTGACACCTTGACAACACAACAGGATTCAGTACAGACAGCAAAGGCATTCGTGCCAGGTCATATTACTGGGATCTTTCGTATCTTTGACGAGTATGATGATCCCCTCCGTTGTGGTTCAATGGGTGCGGGATTCTCAGTGACCATCGGAACAGTCACTTCTGTGTCTGTGGTGGATCACCCAACACTAGAGATTACAACTGAATACAACAAACAAAGTGTAGATGCAAAAGTCACAAAGACGGTGGTACAGAGATTGGCTGAAGAATACGAGAGGACGCTCAGAGTTCATGTCGAGCATGATTCCTCTCTTATTATTGGAGCTGGTTTTGGAGCCTCTGGAGCAGGCGCTTTAGGCACAGCTCTTGCTTTCAGTCATCTACTTGATCATGATATTGAATATGAAAAGGCTGCAGGGTTCGCACACACTGCTGAGATTATGAACCATACAGGTCTAGGAGATGTACTTGCACAGACTGTTGGTGGGATTGAAGTACGACTTCAAGCTGGTGGTCCAGGTATAGGGAAGATTAAGAGGATTGAGCACCAAGACGCGCTACAAGCAGTCCTTGCTGGTGCCCCAGGGCTCGAAACTTCAAAAGTTCTGACCAATCCTTCATCGCGAGCACGAATCAATTCAATTGGTGACAGATTAGTATCAAGAATCATAGATGATCCAAGAATTGAAATCCTAATTGAGTGTTCTCGCGAATTTTCTGAAAAGATAGGATTGAGAACTACTAGAGTGGAGCAAGCACTAGCCAATCTTGATAATGTTGGACTTTTCAACTCTAGTATGGTCATGTTGGGTGACTCTGTGTTCTGTTTCTGTTATGAACAAGAAACAAAAATTGCACAGGAGATCCTACTACAATATTGGAACAATTCTGAAGTGTTTGTATCCAAGATTGCCCCAGAGGGTGGGAGGTTGCTCAGTTGACAAAAATCGAAATACCTCTAAACCATCCAAGAAGGATTTCATTGGAAACAAGGGAGAGAGTAATTGAGGGGCATGAGTCAAACATTGTTGCCACTGCAGGTCTATTAGCCCATGGAAGAGGTGAGGCTTTCGACTACCTGATAGGTGAAAAAACCACTGAGCTTGCAGAGCATGCTATTCGTGCAGCAGTGGCAGCTATGCTATCTGCTGACCATCCAGTAATAAGCGTGAATGGTAATGTATGTTCACTTGTACCAGAAGATATTGTGAAGCTATCAAAGATTTGTAATGCACCCTTGGAGATTAATTTGTTCTACTATCGTAAGGAACGTGAAGATGCAATTAAGAGAGCTCTTATGGAAGTAGGTGCAAAAGAAATACTAGGTACTCATGATCGACCTTCGGCCATAATCCCTGAGCTAAGCAGTAATCGTAGAAAAGTGGATCCCAATGGAATTGGAGCAGCTGATGTAATTCTGGTCCCACTAGAAGATGGTGATAGAACTGAGGCATTGAAGGCCATAGGAAAATTCGTTATAACAATCGATTTGAACCCGATGAGTAGAACTGCAATTCATTCAGATATTACCATTGTCGACAACATAACTCGAGCCTTACCTTTGATGGTAGAAAAAGCACGAGATATGAAGAAGCTTGCCAAGGATGAACTTCGTAAGATCACAAGGGGATTTGATAATTCTGAGAATCTTGCCATGTCAGTACAGATAATAATGAAACATCTCGAGGAAAGTGCCAATAACATTGGCAAACTAAGAACTAAATTCAAAGCTGGAGCGAATTATAAATGAAGATTGTTGTTGTGGGGTCAGGAGCCATTGGAAGTCTTTATGGAGCATTCCTGAGTCGACTTAAAGACACAGAGGTCATCCTAATAGGTAGGAATCCTCACGTATCTGCAATTCAGTCCAAAGGTCTTATGATTAAGGGAATCCTTGGAGACCATTTCTTCAAGCTTAAGGCTATGAAACATGCATCTGAAGTAGACAAGGCGGATCTTGTAATTGTCACAACAAAGACTTATGACACGCTCACAGCGGCGAAGAGTGCAAAACATCTCATTGATGGTGGAGCATCAATGCTCCTGATTCAAAATGGTCTCGGGACTGAAGACTTGGTAGCTAAAGCTCTCCATACTACCAAAGTCTTACGAGCAACAACTTGTATGGGGGCACTTAAAACATCACCTGGAGTTGTTACAGCCACAGGTTGCGGCCTCACAGAGATTGGTTCAAGATTTCATGAGAACTATGAGCTAGTAGAAAAGCTTGAAGCAATGTTGAAACAGGTGGGTTTCGATGTTCGTTCGAGTGACAATATCGAAGGAGTCGTTTGGACTAAGACCCTTGTTAATTGTGGTATCAACCCTGTTGGCGCTTTGACTGGGCTTTCTAATGGAGAAGTCTACAAGAATAAGGCACTTCGTGGCTTGATTGTTAGACTTGTGGAAGAAGCAGTCAAAGTTGTGAAAGCTTTAAACATAGAACTCACAACAGAGGATCCTGTTAGATACGCACTCGGAACAGCTAAAGCAACAGGGAACAACATTAACTCAATGCTCCAAGATCTCCAAGCAGGAAAACGAACAGAGATAGATGCGATAACTGGCGAGATTATCAGATTGGCGAAAGAACATGGTATTGATACGCCATCGAATGAGGCGGTCTATGCTCTTGTCAAAGCTCTTGAATCTAGGTGCATCGAAGAAGGCAAGCAGCTATCTGATTTGGACATTCTTGCTGTTGATGACCTTGTTGAGGCTATAACAAGGTGATTGCCTTGGTCGACCATACATCCAAGCTTATCAAAGGAACTCTAAGTAACCTACTGGAAGGAAAGACAATTGCGCTTGGAATCACCGGGAGTGTAGGAGCAGTTGAATGCGTTGCCTTGGCTCGTACACTAATGCGTCATGGAGCTGAAGTTCAAACAGTAATGAGTCGCATGGCTCAAAGAATCATCCACCCGCATCTTATGGAGTGGGCTACGGGTAATCCAGTCATTACTGAACTCACAGGGCAAATTGAGCACATTACACTCGCAGGCAAACACGAGAGTCACGTCGATTTACTTCTAATTGCCCCTTCGACAGCCAATACAATTGGTAAAATTGCAAATGGTATAGATGATACACCGGTTACAACTACGGCTTCGTCAGCAATAGGTGCACGAATTCCAATGATAATTGTACCAGCTATGCATGAATCAATGTATGATCATCCCGTAGTGATTGAGAACATTGAGAAGTTGAGGAGGATGGGAATCACAATTGTTTCACCACGAATGGAAGAAGCGAAAGCAAAGATTCCAGAGGTGAGAACAATCGTGGAACATGTCCTGAAAGTATTGGGACCGAGAGACCTCGAAGGAAAACATTTCATCGTCACAGCAGGACCAACAAGAGGATGGATAGATAGAGTTCGATATGTAACAAATCCATCTACAGGAAAAATGGGTATTGCTGTAGCTGGAGAGTTGATTAGAAGAGGAGCTACTGTGAGTCTGGTCTTGGGTCCGACTACAGAACAGGGTCCAGATCTCGCAGATATTCATAGAGTGTCAACATCAGCGGAGATGCTCGACACTGTGATGTCTCAGCTTTCAGCTCGTAAAACGGATGCTTTCATATCTACGGCAGCTGTTCTTGATTATGTTCCATCTAAGAAAGAAGATAGTAAGATGGCATCAGGTACAGAGAGCCTCAATATCGAACTCATACCCACAAAGAAAATCATTGAAGAAGCTAGGAAAACACACAAAGATCTGTTCATCGTTGGGTTCAAGGTTGAATCAGGAGTCACGGATGAAGAACTTGCAAAGAGAGCAATGATAAAAATTGAAAGAGGAATATGCGATCTTGTTGTGGCAAATGACGAACAGAGAAAAGGTGTTGCGTTCGGAACAGACACAAATGCTGTTTTGATTGTTGGCACTAATGGCTATACGAAGAGTGTAGAGCTTGCCCCTAAGATTGTGATAGCACGTCACATTGTTGATGAAATAGTTCAGAGAATGAAATGATGCATCATAGTATCTCGAGTAGAGAATCCGCAATTCTTCTCATATCTACAAAGATTAGACCAATTTGAGCATCAGCTTTAGCTAGTACAAGAAGAAGTGCATTTTCACCAACAGATGTAAGAAGAGTGTATCCTTTTTCGCCTTTGACATAGACTTCCTTGAAGTTGCCACGGTCCAACTCCGTCGTTGCTTTCTCACCAAGTGATAATAAACCAGCACTTATTGCAGCCACCCTTTCCTGCTCAGTTTCAGGTAAAGCGGATGAAATCATCAAACCATCAGCTGAAACAAGAGCTGCACCCTCTACACCTGGTACTGTTTCAAAATCACGAATAGTTTTGTTGATGTTATCCACACGACTGGACATACTTGCACCCTCTAACAATCCGAACAAACGCTAGTCTGTGGCCTTTCTATAATAACTTATTGCATCTCTTGATTTTTGGATTACTTGATTGTCATTTATATCTCTAGACTCCAAAGTACTCCTTCACATCAGATTTGCTGTCCTTTTCTCTCTGCAAAGCTTCTTTCTGCTTGTCTTCAGGAGAACTATCTCTTTTCCAACCTATACTATCACCACGTCGTTTCTTCCAATAGACCCATCCACCAACCACAATGACCAGACCACCTCCAATAATACCAAGCATAACCCATGGAAACGGTCGAATAAGTATGAATTGTTCTATTGAAAGAGTGAGTGTGTCATAGCCAGCTTTGGAGGCTATGAAATATAGGTCAAATTGACCTGTATTCGCTTGGGTCCATCCACCTGTTAAAAGAATACTGTAGAATCCATTACCAGTTTCTATAGCAGTGACTTGACTGGAGTTTAACCATATATCAAGATCTGCTGACTCAATAGGTGCCCCTACAATGTCGGTCAATTCAATAAAGATAGTAACATCATCACCTGCCCAGATTATTCTCTGACTTAGGGTTACACTCTCAAGCGTGATTGAGGGAATAACACTCCAATAGACAGCATTCTCGATTGTAGTGTTTTGGTTCGCCCCAGACGGGAATGTAGTAGAAAAGGCCACCTTGCCCGAACCCACTGCTCCAGCGACTATCACAGGATTCAATCCATCAGTAGCAAGAACAGTTAGGTTGGCCCAAACAGATGAAAAATGACCAGTATAATTGATAGTAGAACTCAATGCATTGGGAGAGGTCAGAAGTGGATGTGTTGCATCCACAATTGTGATTGATGTCCCAGACCCAGTAGCTTCATACGACATAGGCCAAGGCAACCATGGTATTGATTCAGAAACTCCAAAGAGGACTAAGACTCCACCATTTCGTACATACGCATCTAGTACATTGCTGGATGATGAAAGGCTTGGTCCTAGAACATCCAAAGTATCTGGTTCAACAAGAACAATATGTCTTAGCGGAAGTAGTCGTAGAAACTCTGTGTAATTTGATACTTCATAGTAATCGAAGACGACACTCAAAGAGGTCAATGTAGAGGGCAGATATGAGGAAACACCAAGTGCTGCAACGACACCTATTCCTTGCCCAGGAACATGACCATCGAATGAACTTGTCAGAGGATTGACTGCTGCAACATGAGGAGAAGTGACTGGCTCATAAAGCTGAACTGAAGGATCGCCAAATAGAATCTGTTGATTGGCATAATCACGTGGATCGCGTCCAATCAAGGGATCAGAGTAGTCTATCGAAGTTGTTGTAAGACCATACGAAAGTGCTTCAGATATCGTTGAACCAGCACACAAGGATTGAGTAAGGAGGACTGAGAGCATTCCTGCTGGACGGAAATAGACTGTTCTAGGGGCAGCTGTAACAGCTACTGCACCGTGCTCCATCAACATTAGAGGCATTTCAGTTCCTCCAAGAAGACATGCAGTCAGTATGATGATAGGACTACCAATATTCCCAATTGCAGCATCTAGATCATGTGATGATTTTGTTACATGATTTGCTAGTTCCTCCGGGAATGCAACAGGATTGACAAGGCTATATGAATCGGAGGGACTCTCTCTAATTGTGAGACTTTCCTCAAAACCGTATGGAGCGTCAGCATTCCTTAGTGAAAAGTATCCAACACCATATGGACGGTCTGGAGGGTCTCGTGGTAATTCAGTTAGTGTTCCGTGTGTACTCAATGACCACAAAGCCACTTGAGAGTCAAGGGTTTGAAAAACCTCATTTTGCCCCACATGACTCTCAATGGAGAAACCTGCAGCCTCGAGTGCATCGGTTGTGTTTTCTATCTGGTATAGAACATGATAATCGTAGTTATTATCGATAAAGCTGTCACCATCAGTATATGCATACATGCTCACCAAGGAAGTATCTGATTGGTCAGCAGTGAGGAATAGAAAACGGTGTAAAAGCCCTCGGTTGATAAGAATAGAAGCTGTGGTTGATTTAGTTGCAGGTATCCGACCAGGATTGAAATGAGACTGAAGAGACCTATCAAAACTCAGAGGAAGAAGAGATGCAGGAGAAATGACAACAATTGGCTGAGAAAATGTTGAGTTATAGGCTCCTCTTGATGTTAGGAATGCTTCAAAACTAGCCTCAGATTCCATCATTGAATACTTATTTGGTATCCGTTCATCATACCATCCATTTTCAGCTCGATTCTCATATTTATTGATGACATAGATGTTATTGATTTCAGGACCAATCAAATACGGAGCCCATGTTTCTTGGGCTCGTGTTGTCAGTTCATTATTGGTACCGCAGAGCGAAAACACTGGACTACCATGAACTGCTGCAGAGAAAGCGGCTGGGGCAAAGAACTCATTTCCATTACCAACTGGCACAGTGACTACAACATCTCTAGAGCCTGATAGAGATGCTATCGCTGATGTCACAAGTGGATAACTGATCAGATTGTTAAGAGCCCCATATGAACTTAGTAGAGCTGCGAGGGAACCATCTTGAAGATTAGATGGGTCAACGAGATACAAGTTCGACACATTTAGGCGAGTAAGTGCCCAGTCTGTTTCAGTTGGTATCTGGTCTTCATAGACATAAAGTAAAGGTGCGTTTAGAAGTGATGCAAGAACAGCAGCATTTGCGGCAGATTCCATATAGAATTCAAGATCAGTGGGGAGGCTCGATATTGTCCATGAGAGGTTGATATTATTCTGTTCTTCATTCGCGTTCATCCAAGCTGCAATTATTGTCCAATCTCCAGGCATAGGGTATGGTAGCCTAATAATTTCTCTACCAGGGTTTGAAAGGATACTTCCAGCAGGTGCCCACATCGCAAGCCTGCCAGTCGGGTCTATGAGAGCAAGGTTGAGGTCAGTTGCTACGTTATCCCATTGGAGTGATACATTCATCCATTTCGCATTTACCGGTACGGAGACAGTTCGTGCGTACCCTGGGTGACAGACTACCTCATTGTCCATAGTGGTTGTACCCGCTATATCACGTGTAATATTCATTGTCCAAGTGCCATCCGCAACTTTTGGCAACCAGAAATTCAAAGGCACAGGAGCTACAACATATCCGACTTGTCTCGAGAAGTAGATCTGATTCCAGACAGAATAGTCCACAATTTCCCCATAAGGATCTATAAGCTCATGCGTAAGGAGCTCACTGCCAGTCCAATTGAACCTACCTTCAAGCCAGACTGCCCATGAGGGCGGTGTAAAATTGATACTTGAAGGCGCCCCATATGTAACAGTTCCGCCAAACTCCAATATCTCTGATGCTTGATTCTGTAAAACGTGGGTAGCACCACCAGTGATTGTTGAAGGTGTGTCATAATTCTCTTTCAACAACCCAATCACTGCGGTTGAACTACTACTCCATGCATTAGCTGCAAGCAATGATGCAATCTCAGCGGCTGAAGAACCTGTAATTCGAGGATATATTTTGACACCAACATCCTGTTGTAGTTGTGAAAGATAGTTCTCGGAGAAATCACCAATTGCAATTGCCTGTGTTACTCCACCATCTAGACTAAGATAGTCTGACCAATCTTCTAAGAGCCAAGACTCGCTCGGTGAACCTTCACTATAAATCAGAGGAGAAATATATTGAGTGTCATTGAAGTAGAAGACTGAAGTTGGAACAGCCGCCATATATGCAAACTCATCGACATATGAAGCGGGATTTGGTGAAACGAAGGCAACCCTTGCTAGTGGGACTTGGTCTGTTGGGACACCGCTCAGAATATGGCTTTTAGATACAGGGCTAAAAATAGAGAGTAAATAGTATCCAGATATTGGACCAAGCGACCCAACCATGAGAGCAATGAAAAGATAGGCAAGTGTTTTTTTCCTAGAGTTAGTCATTAGGGGAGCACTCCGATAGAATTCACTATGACGAGGAAATCTTAGTAAATAGAGTTTTCCCGTGGAAAACACCTAGCATTCAATTCAATGGTTTAGACAATTTATTCATCCGCCTGAAACTCGAGAAGATCCTCGTCAAAATCATCATCGTCGCCTTCTTCTTCGTCAGTCTCTTCAGGCAATGCATCTGTTAATTCATCAATTACCCGCCGAAGCCTGCGGCGGGTGCTTTTTGGAACATCCCACATCTTTTGTTCCGCACGTTCAAGGACCTCTCTAGCTATATCGAATATCTCGGATTCGTAGTAATTCTGAGCTGCTTCTACAAAGAGCTCAGCCGCTTTCTTTTGATTGCCTGATGTTTCAGCAATATCACCGAGAAGTGAGCAAGCATCTGCAATCCCAGATTTATCATCAATCTCTCGGTAGACCTTCAAAGCTTTCTTGATTGTGGTTTCTGCTTCAGTCCAGTCTTCTTTGTCAGCATAGGCTGCACCCATATCCATAATAACGCTTGCAACGCCTTGCTCGTTCTCAAGTGATTTGTAAGCACGTTGAGCCTTTTTGAAGTGCTCCATGGCAGTTTCAAAGCTTCCTTGACCCAAGCTTGCCAAAGCTAGACCATAGATTGCATCAGCAGCACCACTCTCATTCGAAGTTTTCTCAAACATCTTTCTAGCAGATTCGAGCGTGGCAATTGCTTCATCCCATTGCTCCAAGTTAATCCGTGCGACTCCAAGGTTGTACATCGTGTCACAGATACCAGTTTCATCATTCAATTCTTTATAGATCTTTAAAGAGTCTTCAAAGCATTTGTGAGCCTCTTCAAATTCTGCTACAGACATGTAGATATTACCAACTGCATTGAACATCTTTGCGGCTGTATCTTTTTCCCCAGCTTCTAGAGCTGAAGCAGCTTGTTCTAAAATTTCCGCAGGGTCGACATCTTCTAAATCTTCTTCGCTCATCAGGCTCACCTGAAATCATCATCGTTGGCGGGCTATATCGTTTTTGATTCTTTCTGAAAGACCGTATACTTTACACTGACATACATAGAAATAGCGCCAGATAGGGAGAATCTGGCTAAAACATAACTAACGAGGCATCAATAGTACAGGATTCTCAAGGAGTGGTTTCACAGAGTCCTTAACAAAGAACTGCTCATCGCCCACCTGCACTTCTAACAACTTTCTCAACTCAAATCTGCGGAGGTAGCCAACAGCTTGTTCACGTTCCAAGTTCAAATCCTTCATCAACTTATTCAGACCTTTCCTATCACCACTGTATTCAGCAAATTTGGAAAAGACAGAACTCCATTGCATCATCACTAAATAAAGAAGTGTTCGGAGCATGCTATCGACATTTTCTCCAGTTTTAGCTGAAACAGGAAAAACTGGAAGACCAGCAAGAAATCGAAGATTCTTTCGGAGTTGATCGATAGGTCTGGATTCCGGCATGTCCTGTTTATTGGCGGCTACCACACAAGGCACACCTGGTAGGAAGAAGGCAATCTCTCTGAAAAACAACTTTGCGCGGGCATCAGATTCAGGGTCGACAGAATCAACAACAAAAATGATTCCATCTGCACCTTCACTTAGTATCTTCCGCATAGTACGAAAACGGAGTAGTCCAGGGGTGCCAAACATAAAGACATTCAACCCATCTACGTTTGCAAGACCATGGTCCATAGCAATTGTAGTACCCCTACGTTCAACGTTGATGCATGCACCGTTAGTAATGTGGTGAATCATCTTACTTTTGCCAGCTTCATAGGGACCTGTCACGACAATCTTCATGCGACCACCGAATCCTCATGCCGTTTCGTTGTATTTCCAGTATTCTGATGCTCATTATAAGGTTTGTAGTGCTATTATTGGTCTGATAAAAACAGGTGCCAGATAATTTCTTTGATACCGTACACTCTAAAAATCAGTGACATGATGAGACCGTCCGCTCGCAACGGCAGTCCTCAAACAGGGATCCCAAGGGCTTGCCCAGTCATCATGGGAACTCGGTCTCGATAAACTGAACTTCTTGCGCAAGTCTAGCGCAAGGTGATCCTTTAGGTTTAACAACTTCACCAACAAGCCAACAAGGCAGATTCTTCTCCTTCAGGAACCCACGAAACTCATCCTCTTTGTTGGCATCTAAGAATACAAGCATTCCACCTGCAGTTTCAGCGCCATACCCAGTTGAGAGTCTGTGACCAAAGAACTCTGCGAGCTGAAGAGTACCATGAATAATAGGAATCTGATTGATGACAACATCAACACCACTTAGTGAGCTGACATTTCCAGCATGCCCGAGAAGGCCGAATCCTGTCACATCAGTAGCAGCATTCACTCCAACTTCTTGCATTGCTTGAGCTACTTCAAGGTTGCTGAATGTCATCACTCTAACAGCCACATCCTGCATTCGTTTCAGGTCAGATTCCTTGAATTTAGATAAGAGAACATCACGTTTCTCATCTTGGAGGTCTCTATACGATCTCATCGCTGATTGTATCCCCAATGGTTTTGTCAGAAGAATCACATCACCAACCTTAGCACCGTGCGAATAGACAATATCACGCGGATGAGCGACGCCAAGTGCAATCCCTCCAAAGACCGGGCAAGGATTCGTGATTGTCTGACCACCTGAGAGCTTTGCTCCATGACGCTCCATGAAACTCTTCATTCCTTTGAGGACTCCAACAACAATCTCTTGAGGCAGATCCTTAGGATAAGCTAAGAAAGCCTGCAGTGAAAGAATGTTGGTGACACCCATAGCGAAGACATCATTCGTAGCATTACACGCTATAATCTCACCTTGTATGAAAGGGTCATCGTGAATGGGTGTGAAAATATCCACATTTTCTACAATAGCCACATCTTCGTTAATAATGCGGACCACAGCATCATCGCCTATTTCCTGGGTTGTTGTAGAACCAGTAGGAAGTAGATCAGCTACTTGTAGAAGGCGAGTGAGATCATCTTGTGTGACCTTGCAGCTTCAACCATGAGAAGTTACCATTGCAGTTAGTCGTACTTCCCGCACTCGGTGACTCATCCTCCTTCAATTTCAAGGCAATTTTGCCCATTTCAAATCTATAGGAAGCGAGTAATAAGATTCTGGGTCAGGCTCACTTCACAAGCCTTATAGCCATAGTAACGAAGCGATGCACCATACTACGAGAGTGTGATTAGAGTTGGATATCAAGAAGGTTTCAGAAAACATCCATGAAATTCCAAAAAACACACAACCTTGTATGAAGGTCCCAGTTATAATATTTGCTTCAGATAGTCTTGTTCGAAAAATGAGGCAAGACGCGACCTTTCAACAAGCAGCAAATGCAGCATGCCTGCCAGGCATTTACAAGCATAGTATTGTGCTACCAGATGGTCATCAGGGTTATGGATTCCCTATAGGTGGAGTTGCTGCAACAGATTATGAATCAGGTGTGATTTCGCCAGGTGGTGTTGGTTATGACATCAACTGTGGGGTGCGTGTGTTAAGAACTAATTTAGATGAGAAGGATGTTCGGCCAAAGCTTAGGTCCCTAATTGACCAACTCTTCGAAGATGTGCCTACGGGGGTAGGGAAGCAAGGTAAGATTGATCTTAAAAATCATCGAGGAGTAGATGAGGTTCTTGTTAACGGATCAAATTGGGCAGTGGAACAGGGATATGGATGGGAGGAGGACTTGGCTCACCAAGAGGCAAATGGAAAACTCGATATCGCAAATCCTTCGGACGTTCCGGAATCTGCCAAAAGCCGAGGTGTCAAACAAAGCGGCACTCTTGGATCAGGCAATCATTTTCTTGAGATTCAGGTGGTTGACGACATCTATGATGAAGAAGCAGCCAAGTTAATGGGTATCACTCGAAAGAAGCAAGTAATGATTATGATTCATAGCGGGTCTCGTGGTCTCGGACATCAGGTTTGCTCAGAATTCATCAAAATAATGACTCATGCAATGAGAAAATATAACATTGAAGTACCGGATCGAGAACTTTGTAGTGCACCTACAACCTCAAAGGAAGGACAGGCTTATCTGGGTGCAATGAGTGCAGCAGCAAATTATGCATTCGCAAATCGACAAACAATGACGCATTGGACAAGAGAGGCATTTGCGAAAGTGATGGGTAGCTCCCCTGAAGATTTGGATATGGGACTAATTTACGATGTTGCTCATAATATGGGAAAGGTTGAGGAGCATGAAATTAATGGCAAGAGGACTAAGGTTGTGGTTCATAGAAAAGGTGCAACTCGAGCATTTCCACCAAGTCATCCTGAAGTCCCATTAAAGTATCGAGATATCGGACAGCCAGTTATCATACCAGGGACAATGGGTACTGCATCTTACATCCTCATAGGAAACGAAAAGGCAATGGACTTGACGTGGGGTTCAACTGCTCATGGTGCAGGTCGGTTCTTAAGCCGTGCGAAGGCAAAGAAACGATTCTTTGGGAAAGAGGTTCAGGAAGACCTTGCGCAGGAAGGGATTATAGTGAGAGCTACTAAGGGCATAGTAATTGCTGAAGAAGCACCAGGAGCCTACAAAGACGTAGATGAAGTCGTAAAAGTATCTGATGCTGTAGGAATAGCAACGAAAGCTGTAAGACTACGCCCCATCGGAGTCATCAAAGGGTGAGATTCTCGATCTTTCACGGGCTGCAATATCTGCCAAAACAAGAGCGATTCCAAACAGAATCACAAGAAATCCGATAATGGTTGTTGGCCCTGGAATCTGCAAGAAAATTAGTGCAGCAAGAATTGCGGCGCCTATAGGTTCCCCAAGCACAGCTGAAGATACCACATAAGCTGGTACCTTTGTTAGAAGGTAATTATTGACAGAATGGCCGAGAACAGTTGGAAAGATTGCCAGAGCTATGAAAATAGCGACTTCGGCAGGTTCGAATACTAGTAAGTTCAAATTAAATGTAACACAAATGGGAATTGTAGAAAGTGCAGCTATGAAATAGATTATTGAAGTGTAGACGGTAATTGGCATATCTTTGGCAAATCGCCGACCTCCGATGAAATACATAGCAAGGAAGACAGCTCCTGAAAGAGCAAGAAGGTCTCCGCTCAATGCCAAAGCTCCACTTCCTCCGAAATCACCCCAAGCCAGAAAGATCGCACCAGCCAAGGCAATAAGGATTCCAGCCCAAGATTTTCTTCGCAAAGATTCCCCAAGAAATAGACTTGAGAGAATTGCGGTAAAGATTGGAGATGAATCAACTAAGACCACACTTGCGGCAACAGTTGTCATAGTGAGCGATTGAAACCATGTACAAAAATGGAGCGACAATGTTATTCCGATTGCTGCAAGCCAATAATAATTCTCCTTTGTAACTACCTTATTTAGTGACTTATAATCACCTCTTAAAGCTCCAATCGAAGCCATGAAAACAGCTCCGTATAGTGTTCTCCAAAAGACAATCACAAAAGGATGAGAAGAACTGAAGAGAATGAGAATACTTGCGCTTGACACCATCGTGACTGACAGAATTAATAATGGAATGACTTGCTTCTTGCTACTTGATGAATCAATAAGCGATTCAGCCATAGCCCTACACCTTTACCTGATGACTGCCTGAACCGCACCCAAGACATTTCAGACCATCCTCAAGTGCTTCTGCAACTTGAGCCTCACAAACAGGACATTTCTGAACTATCAAGTTCTCAAGATTGTGAGTCCGAAGTATTTTCTCAACATCATCCAGTGTGTTGTATTCAATGAGTACTTTGCCATCAGCTCCACGAACCATTTTTGACAGAGACTCAACTTCACCATGGAAAAACATCAAGACTGGTTTTACAAGGTCAATCGCTAGCATGATTTCCATTCCTACACCGAGAGAAGGATTTGAAACTTCAGCAATTACAAAGTCGGACATTCTTACATTATGAACATCTCGTCTGTAAATTTCTTCAGGTGAAGCAGGACCAAGGAATTGAGGCGCAAAGACAGCAAGTCCCAAGTCTTCAAGAATGGCTACAACTTTGGTGCAAAAATCATCTTTTCTTGCGGACTCTTTGATGATTGGAGCTGACAAATAGACTAGCACCATCATGGAACCTCTTGTTATCCTAATTTTAATCGTTAATCTTCAGAATCTTTGGATTCAGTGGCTGAACCTATTTCAGATATGGATGGAACAGATCCATCATCTACGAGAATTTCATATTTTCCAGAACGGCCAAGAGATAGTTGAACCTTGCCTCTCCATTCTTTTGCCCACCCATCGACGATCTTAATCACTTTCCCTGCAGAAAGATCAGAGCCTTCGCCAAATCCCCAGAGAGAAAGAATTGTGGATCCTGTACCATCAGCCACAAGAACCTCTGTGAGTTGAGTTTTCCTCCCTGTTCGAGTATTAATCATCTTGGGTGGTGCCACCGATACAATACGGACAACTAAATCCGTTACATTCTTCCCTGGTTCAACTTCTGATAATTTCAAGCAGATTCCCTCAATGTAGCTGCAACATACTAGCAAATCAGTCTTTCCGCTTGTTAAAACTAGTCTTTATTCTTCTCTTCTTCATCTAAAGCAAGTAACCGCTCAAGCTCAGCAAGCGTTTCACCATTAAGTGGGAGATACGAATCATCTTCCTTATCAATCCCCTCTACTTTGGTGGATGCAGTACCACCCACTGAACGGTCTAGAGGACCTAGAATGGTTTCAAGCTCTTCAAGTGATTCAGCATCAAGCTCTTCTGTATAATCAGGTTCATTTTCAAGAGGTATAACCTCATCACTCCCAATTGCTTGAAGTGCTGTGTCTAACTCCTCTTCTGATGCTTGTTCAATCTCTGTTGCTATGATATCATCAAAATCATCAGTTTCAAGAGCCTCAAAGATGATGTCCTTAGCCATCTTTATTGCATCTGTGTTCTCTTCAACTACAAGTTCTGGAGTTGTAACATCAATAGCTATCTCAGCGGTTTCAGGCGCAAATTCTGTTGACACTGGTTCAGGCGCAGCTTCAGCTCTAACTTCTTCGAGCTGAGAAGGCTCAACCACAATCTCTTCTTTTGGTTCAAAAGTTACCTCAGGTTCAGCAGTAACTTCCTCTTTGAATTCAACCTCAGGTATTGGTTCCAATACTGGTTCTGAATCTATTTGAATTCCTACCTCTCCTTGACCCTCTATAATTTCAGGTATGGGGAAATCGATTTCCTCTGAAGCATCAGCCGCTACTTCTATTTCTTCCTCAATGATAGTTTCTTCTGTTACTTCTATATCTTCTTCAATAATCTCATACTCATCAAGATCTTCAATTACATGACCTTCCTCATCCACAAAGACCTCTTCAATGACTTCCACTGTTTCGTACTCTTCTTCTTCTTCGATCTCTTCCTCTTCTTCTTCTACATATTTCTCTTCAAGTCCTGCTACTTCTTCAGCTTCAACTCTAGCTATCGCTTCCTCTGTAGCTACATCAGTGAATTTCAATAACTCAGAAGCAGGTAAATCAGGAAGAGCAACACCAACATATTGTGCTGCCGCTGTCATCAAGATGCGCAACATCTCATCTCGACGATCTTTGTCAATTGCTACCATTGGGTAGGTTGGAATCCCAAGAATCTTCTGAACAACTTCAGGTTTCATGGCATTGGGCTTGTCCTGTTTGTTCGCCATGGCAAAAACTGGAACTTTAGGAGCATCTCGTTTTATTAACTTGAGAATGTCCTTACTGATGATTACATTTCTTAGAGTTGAATCACATACTAAAAAGATAACATCTGCGCCATGAAAGTAAAAACGCCATAGAGTACGAAAACGCTCCTGACCAGCGAAGTCCCATAGGACCAATGAGTAGTTCCCAAAGCGAATATTCTCAACTGTTTCAAGATTCAATGCTATTGTTGGAACATACTGGAGAGGAGGTGTATCTCCTAGAAGGAGATGTAGCGTGGTAGTCTTACCAACACCACCCTCTCCCACAAGTGCAATCTTGAGTCTGGTTGTTACAGAGGGTTCTATGAGAGCGGCATAATTCTTAACTGCACCTTCAATGCCATGCTTTTTGAAGGTCTTTGTAATTGCCTTTATAGCCAGGTCTATCTTTTCATAGGTATTTGCTTCATCCTCGCCCTTATCAGTTACAAAGACAAGAACAGAATCTTCAATCCAATCTTTTCCAAGAAACTTATGATCTCCAATAATCAAAGGAAGTTCTGAAACTTGGCCATGATCTGTTCTTAGTTCCTCCCTAGTGGATATGAACTCATTCAATGCATCTTCTTTCACCCAGACTGGCCAGTATTGGGTTGTGGCGATTATTTGTCGTGTTGATATGCGAACGAGGAAGGTATTGTGAATCACTTCAGCATCACCAAGTTCAATCAGAGCGGGACTCTAGGTTTCTGAAACCTTTTTGATAGTAAGTCAATCCTTTAGGTATAGATTAAGCTGTGCTGTGTGTATATTTTGATATTCTGTGTATCTATCAGTGGCCATTCTGAGAAAAATGTTGGAGCGGGGGTCCGCCAACGCGAACCGTCCGCATCCGTGGAGCACTTCCTAACAGGATGCAAGGATAAAATTACATGCGCAAGACATGCCCAACGGTGGGCAATAGGGACCTAGAACTCACTTTGGGACCGTGTTTGCTGCGAGTTCCTTGTTTCTTTCGAAACATGACGGGGGAAGTCCATGCACCCTTGTTACGAAGGTTCATTAGCTCGATGAACAAAATACCATAAGAAGCTTTCTAGGTTTTTGCGGAATATGTCCTAATCGATTTTCACTGATATTATTACAGAATCATCTAATGCAAATTGAAGAAATCATAGTGGTGTAAAAGATTTGATTTTTTCAGAAAGATTTCACTTCATACTCATTAACATTTATACAATCTAAGTGCTGCAGATTTATACTATCGATTATCGTGGAAAGTTGTCTCTGAGCAAACGCAGATGATGATGTACCATCTCCATCTGTTTAGGATCATCAGGTGTCTTCTCAAGATCTGTGACAAGTGTCTGAAGGAAATATTCTGGGAAGAATAGTCTGACCCTAATATCATTTAGTAGAAACAACCATTTGTCATATTCTCCAGATGCACCTTTACGTCTCTTTTCAGAGATAATCCTGAACTTCTTGAGTGTCTGAATAGCAGACTTCAACTCTTTTGGTGGAATAGCAAGTGTCGCTTCTAGTTCAGAAATATTAACTGGTCTTCTTCTTAGCTCGCTTAGTGTATCATAGCAATCTGGATCAGCAAGCACTTGAGCAACAGATACTGTATCCTCTGGTGTCTTTTGCCATTCTGTTAGGAATTCCAAAACCTCAGACTTGTATTCAGCAGCAAGCTCTGGATCTAATACACTGCTAGCTGCCTCCATAGCTATTAGTGGTGGAGCCCGGAAAACCTCAAGATCTTTGATCATAAAAACACAGGTTCTTCCTATCTCATCAACCCACTCAGTCTTAACAAGACCAAGTTCCTCAAATGGTGCAATGACTGAATCTACACTCACACTTGGCAATCCAGTGACCATTTTAAGCCATTCTTCGAGTTCCTCCTTAGAAATGCCGCCTTTCCAGAGCTTTGGAAATACAGCTCGAGAAACCTCATCTGAGAAAAGCCGTGCAAGACGTGATTCGTCTGTCATTCCTGCAAGTCTGATAATTCGACGGTACGTATTATCGAGCTCAGTCTGTAGTTCAGCATCGGTCATAGCAACGACTGCATTTGTAAGTGGTGTGACGACTGAAGTGATAGCAGCTTCGTAGGTCTTAGGATCTTCTGAAGGTGTTAGAAGAAGGGAAACACAATATTGTTCCTCTTCCCTGACAACTCCAGTATAGTAGGAAGCTACACCATATTCTTCGCCACCTATCCTAACACTTAATGATGAGAATCCAGCAGTGGCATCACCCATAGCATGTGATGTGAAAATACGCATGATCTCAGTGTTTAGATCTTCCCTATAATAGTCCGCAAAGTCCGCAGGAACTTTCGCCTTTAAGACAGCACCTATTTTTGAGTCCCAATCTATGAGCAGCATCGCAACGGGCATTTTTCTTCTCTCCGGGTCCCTAGAGTAAGGTTAGACAAAGCCAGATTGATTTAGGATGCAGGGGGCCAGCCTAAAAAACCTTGTCTTATTTGGTTCCGACTATTAGAATTTTCGACTTGTTCAGCGCTTTTTGGAGAAGAGTTTCACTATAAAATGAGGCATTTATTCGGTCAGTATTATCGTATCTGTAACAATATCGTATATTTCATCAACAACTTCAACGAGTGGTTTTGTGGCGTCAATCACTTCAAAGTTCCCACTATCGTTCTCAGCTATTTCAAGATACGTTTGACGGACTTTGACGAGACGATCTAATTTTTCAAACTGAAGATTGGCTATTCCAGTTCTTCCAGTAGCACGTTCTAATCCAATCTCAGCAGGAACATCAAGAATGAAAACGACATCTGGTTCGGGAGCTGAGATGTCCTCACGATTTCTTTGAAGAATTTCTTTCCAGTGTAGATCCATGACAGTTGATTGATATGCACCAGTTGCGAAAAAGTACCGGTCTAATAGAACAACCTTTCCGCCCTCCAGCGCAGGTCTTATTCGGTTGATAATATGCC
>LRSL01000076.1 GCA_001563335.1 Candidatus Thorarchaeota archaeon SMTZ1-45
TGAACGTAATGATAATATCAAACTGAATGTAACTAATGCAGAAATATCCGTACAAGGTGCAAGCAATGCCATATCTTGGACCTATACTGAACTTGCCCAAGGCGGATATCAGATTGATTTTGAAACACGTCAAACAGGCAACTGGACAATTTTGATATCTGCATCCAAAGAGAACCATATCCCACTTGATATTCCATTCCAACTCGAAATCACGCTAATTCCAATTAGAATTCAGCTCCTGACACCTAGATTTGCAATGGAAGGCAAACCTTTCAATATAACTGTACGAATCTTTGAGGTTGGGACTAATAGAAGCATAAATGCAACTGTGACATATAGATTCTCTCAAACAGGAAGTGGTGTATTTCAAGAGATGGAGTATGCTGGAGATACTGGGTTGTATACAATTACCATCCCTCTCCGACTCTTCTCCAGTCCTGTTTATAGACTTGAAATTAATGCAGTTCAGGAGAACTATAAACTCCTTCAACTCTTCGATGAAGCTATCATTGTTGACATAGATATTTTGGGAAGAAATACGATGCTGATTTCCACATCAAGTGGAGTCGGAATATCTCTTGTCGTTTTCTTTATTGCATTACGAATCTATTCTGGAAGGAAAAAGAAACAGCTTAATGTTGATCTCGCGAACAAACGCCGCTTCGATGACGCTGACAATCTCATTGGTGTGATTGTTCTGCACAAGAAGAGTGGCATTCCGATTTACTCAAAGATACCAAAGGGTGGATTCGATGAAGGAATCGTAGCCGCTTTCGTGTCAGCAGTCACTCACTTCAGAGAGGAGTTTGAAATGTTCGATGAGGAACAGATGCAGGTCATCCCAATCTCTGACATCATTCGTGCAGTTCAGACCCGCAATCTCATCTGTGCCTTTATCACTGTGAAATCTGCCTCCCTAGATCAGAACCGGAGGATGGAGGCATATGGAATGCAGGTTGGTACATATCTTGATGACATCTTTGAAGATAGACCAAGTTCAATCGTAGATAATAGGATCAATGAAATGCTTGACTACATCTTTGATACGACTTTGGATGGGCATCTTGTCAAATACTACAAGATCGCCATAACTGAAGTATTTCCAAAGCGGTACCGATTCCTGGAAGAATTGATGACCGATGTGGCTACACGGCACTGTTCCAAACCAGTCTATCTGGCTCAAGGAGTGTCCACATATGGAATACCTCCGGCTAAAGGCTGTACATTGGTTCTTGAAGCGATTGATAAAGGTCTCATTGAAATATGCGAAGAACACGAAATACAAACAACAGAGAAGGAATTCAAAGATTTCTTCAAAGGTTCAGCAGGCAAAGCGAAAACGTGACACAAATCTAATATCATGGTTGCATTGATACCTACCTGTTGCTTAACCAAGAATCAGGAAACGATGAACCATGATTCCGGGAATACTGAGCGACAAGAGAGCTGTGGTTGCTATTATAGTAGGTGTGATCCTATCTATTATCGCATATGTCTTTATCCGACCTATAGACCGCACTATTTCATATGCTGTCTATGGGGTGGCATTGATCCTACTCGTTTATGCATGCATCATGGACATCTCTGATGAGTTTGAACCTGTTGCAGATACAAAGTCAATTGCCAAACCAAAACCCACTGTCAAAGATGTTCTGAAACCAATTGATGAACATGTTGAGGAGTATGTGCCAGCAGTCGAGGCTCCATCAGCAAAGCTCAGTAAACTTCCTATTGAAACCATTGAAGGCATTGGAGAAGTTTATGGGAAAGAACTTCGAGGTGCTGGTATGATCTCAGTTGCAGATCTTATGGTAGCAGATGCCGGAAAGGTTGCTGAGATATGTGATGTCAATATTGCGCAGGCTGAACGCTGGATTGCAATGAGTATGTTTGCTTGGTTGGATGAGGTTTCTGAGGAGGATGCTGAGGCAATCGTATTTGCTACAGGCATCACTGATCTCAAGAGTTTAGCTGCAGCCTCTGCAACGGATATTCATAGAAAGATCAAAACCGCGCTTGATGAGGGTGATGTACGAGTACCTGCTGGCTACAAGTTCAGTATTGAGAAGATACAGAAGTGGATTGATGCCGCAAAGAAACTCATTTGATATCTGATACTAATATCAACCCAGTAAAAGATTGCTTTTACTGGACCCTCACTCTTTTCTTCACCCCCTGTCCCCTTTCCTTCTTTTGGAACTAGAACTGTAGCGCGTTGTACAGTGTATTCTCCAGCCTTCTAGCTTTGTTCTATGACAGTATTGTTTGTGACATCCCTATGTATTACCTGTGGAATACCCAAGTATTCGCTACATAACGCTAAGGGTTATTAGGAAACACAGTGGAAATAGAGGTGAGTTGTACCACAATAAATGAGCATGGAGATTAAGGCGATGACCAATAATGAACGACGCACGTCAACCCTCCAAAAGAATGCGGAAGTCCTCCATACCCTATACGGACTTCTGGACAGTGACCGTGAACCAACCGATCAAGACGCAGAAAGCCTGCGTTATCTCTACGCGAGTTCCTAACTTTATCATGCTCCTCATTATCCAATGAGGTCAATTCGCTGTCTCCGTGCACCTCCCGGCATCAGAGACACAGTGGGGGCGGACTCCCCTAGGTCAGGCCCCCACACCATCTTAACGAGTTGATCAAGATGGCAACAACAGAGAACACAAAACTGGCCCGTTCAAAGGGCACATCCTCATTACTCCGAAAGCACCGACTACAAGCTGAAAGAACGCTTCGTCGGCGTCTCAAGAATCGGAAGTAGTTTTCGAAAATTTTCCTTTTTCATATATAGTTTATCAAAAATATTAGAACACGTGTTCTAATAATATCCTTTGCTTGAAATTAATCAAGTATCTGAAGTTCAAAATGTCCTCGAGATTGAACAACTTGTTTGATAATTCTTAAAATTTCAAGGGTGATCCATTTGCTTGGTTTGCCTTTGTGTTCAATACTTCCATAAAGTCTTCCTGATAATGTCCTCTCGAGCACCCACTCTCCTGAAGCGAGCTGCTTGTTCATTATAACATCAAGAGCATCATCAATTCGGGAATCCTTTTCAAAACCAAGCTTTGTCACTACTGCTAAACCGCGGACAATGTCGTAGAAAAACTGTGGGAAGGTGAGCATTAACCACTGTTTATTGATGATCCTGAAATCGTGATGGTCAGACTTGTAGAGTCTATGCATCAGAATGAATTCAACTCCACGTTTGATTGCCCTTCTTATGCCAATGCTACGGTGTTTCTTTGGTGTTTCTGAGAATGCATCAAGTGGAGTTATGGTGCCCATGAAACACCCGTGTTTATCATTCTTGTGAGCTCCCCAGTATGGACATAACCAGCCACCATCAATATTCTGGATCTCAACCAGCCAAGCCAACGCATCATCTATTGCCCGGTGTTCGGAGTATCCCAACCGAATAAGTGCAAGTGCCACATTTCCTGTCAAACATGAAAGTTCTGACTCTCGAATTTTTGCTGGTGCCCATTCCTCAAAGCTAGGCGTGACTTTCCTTCTTGCTAGATTTCTTTTACGAACAAGCTCATACTCTTTCTTTGCTCCTCTCTCCATGAACTCCACAAAGCCTCCATCCTCATGTTGAAAGTCAAGCAGGTGTCCTACAGCTTCTCCGATTTGTGGGTTACTACGGTCCATCCCAAACATGCCCAGTAGCATGACCTGCCAAAATGAGGATTTGTACTTTGGCAGATAGGGTTCATCTTTTGATTCCCAAAAACCCTCTGGCTTCTGTTTGCTCAATATGTTTTGGGTCACTCTGTATCTTCCAAGATTTTGTCTTGCTTCAATCAACTCAGAATCATTACTCTTGTATTCAAGGAGGTCTCTCATCGTGAAAAACCTGACAGGCTGATTGTCCGCTTCTAAAAGCCAATCTATTGGAACGGACTTCAGTGCAGACATCCAATCGCTTGTCATCATTTTCTCCCTATAATCAGAAGATAATCTCAATTTAAGCTAATGAAGTCACCGTAAGATGATTATCGGCAGTTTTATGGTCAGGCAATAAATAGAACATTCAATATTTCTTTGCAGGTGAAAGGAATGACAAACACACTTGGACCCAAATTGAAGGTTGCTTCAGTCTTTATCTTCTTAGGATTCCTTATGACGCTGGGTATGACAGCTACAATTCTTCTTAATCCTAGTGGAGGTAATCTCTACGAAGTAAGACCAATTGCAAATGTGATTGCTGACCTTATAGCAGCCTCTGCTCAAGACCTCAACATCAAGCTTGCAAGTTTAGTGTTTGATAATTTCTTCATAATTGGATACATCTGTATCTTCTATAGTCTCTACCTCATCACGAAGGAAAGAAACCAATTCAGCTCAATGCTTGGCTTCACATTAGGACTGATCACTGGATTTACTGATTTGCTTGAGAATGCATTGCAGGTTGCACTATTGACTGGTGTTCCAAATGGGTGGGTACCTGCAGACAATGTGTTTTCATCATTGTGGATGATAATGTATGTTAAGGATATATCGAGCTATATGGCTGGGTTTGTCTTCATTGTGATGCTGCTCCTGTCATTGAATGATCCTGTTGAATTCCGAACCTCAAAATTGGTCTTCGTGATCCTACTCGGATTATATGTGAGTCTAGGAGTGGTTGCTTTGATTGAGCCTCCACTTCTGGTGTTCAGAAATCTCAGCTTCATGGTCGACCTATTGATTGCATCATTGCTATTCCATCAGCTAGCCACGAAGTTATGATAGCTCAATCATTATGGAGGGTTTCTGGTGTCAGAACGACCAAGTGAGAGATATTACCGCGACACAGCTCGTTTCTATGAGCCATTCGCAACCAGACCTGATGAGCCATTCTTCAAGGAGATGGCAAAGCGTTTCAACTCTCCAATCTTAGAGATGGGAAGTGGAACTGGTAGGATAACTCTCTTGCTGGCGGAAGATGGTCACGAAATTGTTGGAGTGGATTTATCTCCAGAGATGATTGATATTGCACGAGAAAAACTTGACAGTCTACCTAAGGCTGTTCAGTCACGAGTGACCTTTCATCATGGGGACATCGCAAATTTCAGTTTCGACCAGAAGTTCTCACTGATAATCATTCCATCAACTTTCAAGTTTCTCTTGACGACAGATGACCAGCTTGCATGTCTGAAATGTGTGCGAAACCATCTACTGGATGATGGGGTCTTCATCCTTGATCTTTATCCGGGAGAGGCTTTCGATGCGGATGCGTCAGACACTCTTGGCCCTTTGGAAATTGATGGTGCAATGGTTACGAAGACCTACAAATACTCCAATGACTTGAACTCTCAAACACGCACATGGGATGTCACTGTCACGATTACATACAAAGATGGTAAAGTTGAGAAGATAGAAACACAATCAATCACTGCTCTTACTACGCCACGAGAGGGAAATCTTCTACTAAAGCTTGCTGGCTTTGAAATTCTGGAAGAATATGGGGGTTGGGATTTTACTCCATACAAGCCCGGCTCATGGCGGAGAATTCTAGTCCTTCAAAAGGAAGGTTGATTTGATTACTTAATTCTTCGGACCTCTAAAAGGAGTGTCAGTAGAATCGCATTGATCATCCCCACGATAATATAGTAGATACCAAGTAGTTCAAATGAAGGTTGAAGTATCCAGAAGAATCCGACAATCAGAGAGAAAAGAAGTGCAAGTATCGCTACTACAAGGGAAGCTGAAATGCTATCATCCACTCTCTGCATCACAACTCTTGTGACAAGCATTTGGATGAATCCGAGGACATAGAGGGTGCCCATGATGACCAACCATTCGATGTCTATGCTCAGTCCTCCGACAAACACTATGAGACTACCGATGGTTAGAATCGCAGAGAGAACTTGCAGCACCAATGCTCTACCAATAAGAGAATTTACTGTGATAGTAGGTCTATATGACATTAATCTTCCCAACCTTGAGAGCGGGACTTCTCGATATCACTTTAACATTTTCACCTACGCGAATTATCGTTACAGTTATATCCCTAGACCGTGCTGAAGCGTTAACCTACTTTGCTGAAGGCGGGAAAAGAACTCAACGAAAGAAACGACAGAACACTAGTTTCAAAGGTCGCCAATGCGAGACACTCGAGAGTAGAGTATCTCACATCTTTTGCAGATTTTCCGCGTCACTTTAGAGTAGGTTATCAACATCCAAAGGAGTGTGACTAAACTGAGTAATTACCCAACCAAAGATCCAGTGCTTGTGACATGCGGACTTCCATATGCAAGCGGTCAGATGCACATTGGTCACCTCAGGACCTACGTGCCTGCTGACGTGTTTGTCAGACTCCTAAGGAAAATGCGAACAGATGTGGTCTTCATCTGCGGTTCTGATACCCACGGAACACCAGTTCTCACAACAGCAGAGGCGGAGGGTCTGACACCAAAGGAAACATACGAGAAGTATAACAAACATTACTTGGAAACCTTCCCTAGATTAAACATCAACTTCGATAACTATGCTACGACAGATGATCCTGAGAATCATGCTCGAACAATCCAGATTGTAAAAGAGCTTCAGAAGAATGGATACATCTATTCGAAGGAATTGGAAACCCCATACTGTGAAACCTGCGGCAGATCTCAACCTGATAGATTTGTACGAGGTGTCTGCCCATACTGTGGTGCTGATGCTCGGGGTGATGAGTGCGACCAAGGTTGTGGCAGATATATTGAACCTGGTCTCATCATCGACCCTCGTTGTGTTGTCTGCGGTAATCCGACTATTCCTGTAACGCGTACACATTACTTCCTAAAGCTGAGTGCCTTCGAAGACTTTCTCAAAGAATACTTGGAGCAAGTCGATGGTACAAAGAATGCAAAGAACTATGCTCTTGGCTGGGTAAAAGAGGGTCTCAAAGACTGGTGCATCACGAGAGACCTTGACTGGGGAGTCAAGTTCCCTGGTTCAGAGGACCTTGTACTATATGTGTGGGTGGATGCTCCCGTAGGCTACATGTCGAGTACAGAGATCTGGGCGAAGAAGATAGGCAAGCCTAAGGAATGGGAGAAATACTGGAAACCAGGTAAGGGTAGACTTGTCCACTACATAGGTCAGGACATTGTCTATCACCACTGCATATTCTGGCCATCGATGTTGAAGGGCAGTGGCTACAACCTCCCCTTCGCAATTGTAGCCTCAGGAATGGTTAAGGTTGAGGGACATAAGTTTAGCAGAAGCCGTGGATATCTTGTGTGGATTCTGGAGGACTATCTCGATAGAGGTCTTGATCCCGATTATCTCAGATACTATATGGCTTCCTATACATCTCAGACAAAGGACCTTGATTTCAGCTGGGAAACTTATACAGATAAGGTTAACAATGAGCTTGTGGCTACCATTGGAAACTTTCTCTATCGAGGACTATACTTCACTCAAAAACATTTCAAAGAGGTTCCTACGGGCACTCTCGACCCCTCATTGAAGAAAGAGATAGAATCCTCAATTACTACGATTGTTAGTGCTGTTAATGAGTATGAATTAAAGAAGGTAGCTGACGAGATACTACGATTAGCATCGATAGGCAACAATTACTTCCAGTCGCAGGAGCCTTGGAGTCTGATTAAAGAAGATAAGGTGAAAGCTGGAAACGTATTGTTCAATTCGCTAGCTCTCGCGAAAGCACTCGCAATCTTCATCGAGCCATTTATGCCTACTGTTGCTGAGAAAGTCTGGGATCAGCTAGGGTTCGAACCAACAACAATTCATGACGTTGCTCTTGAGGACGCTTTGGTTCCCCTCAAGGTGGGTGCAAAGTTTGGTAAAATAAAACCTGTAATATCAAAGATTGAAGATGACCAGTTAGTAGACCTCAAACACATCATTAAAGACAGAGTAAAAGCTGCTGATGCAAAGCAGAACGGCAAGGTGAAAGTAAAATTGGTACCTATCAAGGAAACGATATCATTTGATGATTTCCAGAGGATAGACCTCAGAGCAGGCAAGATTCTGAAATGTGAGAAGATTGAAGGCAAGGACCGGCTTCTACGCATTGAGGTTGATATAGGGACAGAAAAACGAACCATGGCAACAGGACTTGGACATCTCTATAAGCCGGAGGAGCTTGAGGGTATGACTGCTTTGTTCTTGGTGAATCTCGAACCCAAGAAGATTGGAGGCGTTGAGAGTCATGGCATGATTCTTGCTGTAGAACGAGCAGACAAAGAAGGTGCTTGGGTACCTGTAAAGCTCGAGAATCTTCCTCCTGGAAGCAAAGCTGCATAGACTAACGAGTTGGAGATAGCATTTGACTGCTATCTCTATTAGCATTTTTAGTCCTAGTTTCGTTTAGAGTTAATTTCTGAAAGGCATCTAGCAAACCAAACCAGCCACAAGAGTTATATATTAACAATTGTTAAACACAACGTGCGTCTTTTTCGCACGATCTGTTTCTGAGATGATGGACAATGAAAGTGAATGGAAGTTATAAGCATCAAACTGCAACAGAGTATATACTATCAGGTATGCGAAAGCACCCATTTCTTACCCTGGGTGCATTCGTACTAACTTTCGTTGCCTCTATCTTCACTGCATTGCCTTTTATCATAGTTGGTCAGGCAATCGATCTCCTACGTCTTGAGGGATTTAGTTCTGGTTTTGTTTCACTAATTTGGATGATAGTCCTCATTGGACTGGTCTATCTTGCATTCAATTTCATTGCAGGGGCTTCATGGGCGGCTGTGATATCTGGTTGGGAACGTGACGCAAGACAGGAGCTATTCGAATCACTACAGGATCATAGTATGGCTTTTCATGATCAGATTGATAGTAAGAAGCTTCTATCTATCTCTATGCAGGATATCAACTGGATACGATGGTCTCTGAATCCAGGCCTCCGAATGATAATTGGCTCATTTGCGACATATGGAATCACTGCTTTCATCCTTTGGAACATCAGTCAAATATTGAGCTTCATTATGATTGCTGGTCTACCAATCTATCTCTATTTCGCAATTCGATACGCTCAGATTGTTGAACCAGTCAGACGTCTGAGGGCTGAACGGATGGAGGATCTGACATCAGTTTCTCAAGAGGTCTTTAGAGGTATCGAAGTTGTACGGGCATTTGGTTCTGAAGAGGAAGAGAAGCAGAAGTTCAGTGATACGAGCCTCAGGTATGCTAGTTCAGTCGAGAAGGAAGGTCGTCTGTCAGCATTCTTCTACCCTCAACTGATACTTATTCTTGTTACAACTATCTCTTTCCTCTATGGTGCTACCCTCCTTGTTTCAGGGACAATAAGCGTCGGTGATTTAATTCAGATTCTAACTCTACTCCTTGCTGTTGATGCACAGAACTTCATGCTCCCAAGAAATCTTCTTTTGATACGAGGTGCATTCGTGAATGCACAAAGAATCATTGACCTTCTAAATTGGCAAGATCCACTTACTGAGCCCGAGAAATTTGATGGGCAACTCAATCTAGCAGGAGATATAGTATTCGAGGATGTGTCTTTTAGATATCCGAGTGCGAATGGAAATGGTAGCTCTGCCCTTAGAAACCTCAACTTTATAATACCTGAGGGGTCGAGAGTTGCACTGATTGGTGGACCAGGAGGCGGCAAGAGTTCGGTTCTGAAGTTGCTTCTCCGGTTCTATGACCCGACTGAAGGTCGAGTGATGATAGGAGGTACTGACTTGCGTGATGTGCCTTCAGAGGTTGTCAGAAACGCAGTTGGACTGGTTGAGCAAGATGTGTTTCTCTTCAAGATGTCTATCAGGGATAACATTGCATATGGATGCGAGAATGCCTCAGATGAATCTATAATAAACGCTGCAAAGAGAGCACAGGCGCATGAATTCATTGTAGAAACTCCCTCTGGATATGATACAGTTATTGGAGAGCGTGGTATGACTCTCTCTGGTGGTCAACGTCAACGCCTTGCTATTGCACGTACCCTTCTCCATAATCCTTCAATTCTTCTTCTTGATGATTCCACGAGCGCAATTGATGCACGAACTGAATACCTCATGCGACGCGCCCTCGATGAAGCTATGGTTGACAGGACAAGCATAACTGTGACTCAGAGGCTTCGTACACTAATCGAGTCTGATCTAATCATGATAGTAGATAAAGGTCAACTAATCGCTTTTGGTTCTCATAATGAACTCCTGAGGGACTCTCCTCACTACAGACAGATTTTCGAACAACTTCCTGAAACTCGAAAGATGCTTGAAACAGTACCAATCGTAGGAGGTGTCTGAGTATGAGTCATGATGGTCACACTAGATCAGGGAAAAAGAAGCGAAGTCGACCGATTGGACTTTTACTACGACGTATGGGTGGATACTTCGCAGGTTTTCGGAGGATTATTATCACTGGCGCGATTCTTGCAATTCTCGCTAGTGCAGTCGATGCAATCAGTCCAATTGTATTATCTCAAGGCATAGATGCAGCACTCGGAACCACAAATGTTGCTAGCCTTATCATTATGCTGACGCTGGCATATCTTGGACTGCGTTTAGCTTCATGGATTGCTGGGTCATTCTACACCCGAGTGATAGCAAAGGCTCAAGCTGGGTTTGTCAACAAGATACAGGAAGACACCTATTCACACCTGATTGATGCAGATTTATCATTCCATAAGAGCGAACAGAGTGGAAACGTGACTTCCAGAGTGACCTCAGATACTGACGCTTTGAGCTCTGGAATAGAGGTTTTGATGGATATAGCAAGCCAGTTGGTGCTCCTTGTCTTGACATTCATTGTACTGTGGGTCACATCTCCAGTGGTTGCGATGACCTCATTGATCACAGTCCCCATCGTAGTGGTAATGGCTGCACTTTATGGAACAATAGGTCAGCGAACAATGCTAGCTACACAAAGAGCATATGGTATGGTGTCAGGTCAGATTGCTGAAAATCTAAGTGGAATTCAAATTGCAAAGGCATTCAATCGGGAGCGTGAAACAAATAGTCACCTGCTTGAGTTGAATAACGAATCATACAAGCATAATTTCCGATTGACATTATTCTTCACATTTCTCTTTCCCACTGTTGGCGCAATGAGTGTCTTCATTTTGGCTGCGGTCTTGTTTGTTGGGGCTGGTTTAGCCACAGGAACTGCAGCTGTGCTCAGTATTGGAGAGCTCTTCCTGGGAGTCATTCTAGTTCAGCGTTTTATGTTTCCACTCTTGATAATTAGTCTTCAAGGCGCACAGATTCAGGCATCTCTAGCTGCAATGGATCGGATATCCGATGTCATTGATGCTAAGCCTACTCTTATAGAAGCAAGTGATGCAGTCCCTCTTGACTCATCAAGTGATGGTATTACATTCGAGAATGTTACATTCTCTTATGTTAATGGAACAGACGTGCTCAAAGATGTGAGCTTTAAGATAGAACCTGGATCTACAGTCGCAATCGTTGGTGCTACTGGAGCAGGAAAAACTACCATTACCGCATTAATCAATAGATTCTATGACCCTCCAAAAGGCAGAATCCAAATAGGCGAACAAGACATCTCAAAGGTTACTCTTCGTTCTCTTCATGATACTGTAGCTCTTGTTTCTCAGGAACCATACCTGTTCGATGGCACAGTCATGGAGAATATAAAATATAGCAAACCTGATATCAATGATGATGAGATTAAACAACTTTGCCATCTGACAAAGGCTTGTGAGTTTATAGAAACCCTACCAGATGCATACGATTCTCGTGTCTTGGAGGGGGGAAAGAATCTTAGCTCAGGTCAGAGACAAATGATCACAATAGTGAGAACGCTAGTTGCAAATCCAAGAATACTGATTCTAGATGAAGCCACAAGTAGATTGGATGCCTACTCTGAATCACTTGTTCAAAAAGCTCAGGAGCGGTTGTTCTCAGGAAGAACTACAATTGTAATCGCCCATCGACTCAGCACAATCGCAAATGCAGATAGAATTCTCGTGTTTGATAAAGGTAGGTTGGTTGAGCAGGGTACTCATTCAGAACTACTTCAAACAAAGGGAATCTACGAATCGTTGTACAGGACATACTATGCACATCAGGGGATTGAGGAGCTAGACGAAAAACTTCTCGAACAAACCGAAGTGATAGTTGAAGTTAAATCTGCATGATATACCGTTGATCTCTCAATCAAATTATACAAGTATTTTCAAATCAACTTGATTGAATTCAGTAGGTCACGACATAATTGGTAACTATTCTAAGAGTTCTTATTCATCATCATTTTGTTATTTCTTAGTCTTTATCTCTGATAGTGTTAGATGAATTGATTCCCTTATTGTAAGAAGTTTCTGAGGAATTATCTCCCTGATTCTATTCTCACTGCAAATGGTTTCATGACTTAGTCCTTCGATTAAAGGACGTGCAATTGATGCTTGAATTGGAGTAATTAGGTTGATCCAATAGCTACTCAATCTCGGTGTTAGAAGAGGTATAGGGACAACCAATCTTCTATGGAGTCCTGCCTCTTTTGCGTATACTCTCATCAAATCGTGATATGTTGTGATTTCAGGTCCTCCCATGTCAAATGTATCCCCAACGGTTTCTGGTTTTTCAAGACATCTGACGAGATATAACACAGTGTCTTCTATTGATATTGGCTGAGTCTTAGTTCTTACCCATCTTGGGGTTATCATTACAGGCAGTCTGTCAACTAAGTAATGCATGATCTCAAAAGACGCAGAACCCGATCCAATTATCATGGCTGCTTGAAAGGTTGTGACTGGTGTTTTCGATGTTCGGAGTATTCTGTCGACTTCTTTTCGAGATAGAAGGTGTTTACTCAGATTGTCTTCCACTTTGCCAAGACCGCTGAAATAAATTATTCTCTTGGTTCCAAGTTCATCTGCGAGTGACGTAATATTCCTAGCTGCTGTTCTATCCATTTCTTCAAAGTTCTTGCCTGAATACATTGAATGAATTAGGTAGTAAACAACATCACAACCTTCCATAGCATGTTCCAATTCATCGCGGTTGAAAACATCAACACGAACCGGGTCAAGATTCGTGTGGTTTATCCAAGTTTGCACCAATAGTTTGCTTCTTGTTCTCCAACCAACGCGTACATTGTATCCCTTATCAAGCAATTTTGGAACAAGCCTTGAACCAACATATCCGGTTGAACCAAGAACCAGAATTTTATACATTGTAATTTCCTCAGAGTGAAAAAACTGTATCAAATCTTACTATTTAGTTCCTAAAATATCTCCAAGGGCAGTTTCAAGAGACTCTGCCTTCTCTTCAGACAAACCTCCCTGTGTTTCCCAGAGTATTTTTCCCTCTCTATCAATCAAATACACGTAGATTGTTTCCTCTGTCACAATATCCAGAGCTTCTTTGAAGGGATCTTTGTCGATATATAGTGTGATTGTCCTCTCTCGCGTACCTCTTGACTGAATTCCTGCTCTCATTCCTCCATCGATGAACCGCCTATAGAGCACATTCATCTTTCGGATGGTTGGAAGCTCATAATAATCCATATTCTCATGGATTTCTATCAATGATTCCAAAAATGGAACCCAACTGTCTACTAATCCTTGTTGCCACTGTTGAAATGCAACCATTACAATGTTGATCTCCCCTCGAAGTTGGGATGGTATCTCTATCATCTCACGATTGAGATTCTCTGCTTTCAACTGTGGAAAAACTCTCATAACATTCACATTCCAATCTTCATTAACAATTGTTATCAATCTTCGGATGAGTCTATTCCAAAGGATTCATCTTACATATTGTTCCACTTTGTTAGGAGGAATCATCGTGGAGATAAACCCAGAAGTAAAGAAACGCATTAACAAGGTGCTCGATTCTCAGAGCATCGCGGTTCTTGGGACTTCAAATAAAGACGAACCCTACTCTTGTCTTGTTGGGTTTGCTATAAGTGAGGATTTGAAAGAACTTGTATTTGCGACCATGCGTCAGAGACTGAAATACAAGAATATGATAGCAAATCCTAGAGTCACTCTCATGATTGATGACCGAGATACACAAGCCAGCGACTTCAATGATACTACATCAATAACAATCGTTGGTTCTGCAAAAGATATGACTGGAAATGAACGTGAAAAATATGTATCCATGTTGCTGCAGCGTCAACCAGCTTTGACTGAGTTTGTGAGTTCAGAGGATTGCGCCATCATGAGAGTCACAGTAGACAAAATCTATGTTGTGAGTGAGTTTGAATCAGTTGTGAAGATTGGCGTTTAGCGATTTAATGTTAGCAATGTCCTATCTTGCTACAAATACCATTCTTTTTCGGTTTTTATGATTATGAGAATCCTTTAGTAGCATAACATCATAGGAAAACGAGGTGGGCGTCCGCGAAGAATCTTGGTACTTTACATCCATTAGTACCACACCCAACTGATTCTTCATTGACGCTCACCCCTTTTGAAGTCATATATTACTTCAGCTAATACAAATTCCCTATAACGTGGATGGAGGAATCAGATTGTCTAACTCTCTCTACTTTCTTAGACATGCAGAAACTAAGATAGAATTGTCTATACCAGTCCGTGAGTGGTCTATTACAAATGAGGGCATCTTGTTGACCCGAGAGCTAGCCAAGTCTGATCAACTCAGCGCAATTGATGGAATCATACACTCAAGCGAACCTAAAGCAAGACAGACTGCTGAGATTTTTGCTGAAGGACTTGATATCCAAATGTATCAAATCTCTGGCTTTGATGAGCTTAGTCGAGAACATGAAGGTAAATTGACGAATGAAGAATATCGAGATCGAGTTAGAAGAACGCTCACCAATCTGGAGGAAAATGTCATTGGTTGGGAATCTGGAGCTGACGCACTAAAACGATTCGAGGATGCTGTCAAGAAAATAGACATTATGTTTCATCAGAAAAACATCCTCATTGTTACTCATGGAATAGTGCTCATTCTTTATTTCAGTAAATTGAAAGGGTTACTATCTATCGCTTTTGAGAGATGGAGTCAGCTAGAATTCCTTGCTTGGGGACTTGTCAGAGATGGCTGTGTTCTTGTGGATATAGTATAATCACCTAACCTTTTTGAGGGGTGTAAGAATACGAATCGGAGTGATTTGTAATGACGAAGGTTACTATGAAAATGCTTTCATCGTTTTCCAAGTTCAAATCCGATTGGGAGAAGGATGTAGGAAAACCAGAGAACACGATCATGTATTATCTAATTGCTGCCCTCAATATTGAGAAAAATCCTGACCTCGCAGATGCGATGATGACTGTAGTAGTATCAAAGAAAGACTGTGTTGAAGACAGTGGGTCTCCATCAGGTCTGAAGTTAGGAAGAAGTGCAAAATATTTCGTTGGTCAGTTTCAGAAGAACAAGAATATTGCCCGGTCTTATGTTGGGGGAACTCCTCAGAATGGTTACAAGATTGATAATAACCACCTCATCATGACTGTCACCAAGAAACAGGAACATGGCAAGGGCCTAAAGATCTTCATCGATAGTGGTGGCAAAGATATGGACACTCCAGTACAGCTCCAAAAGAACAATGCCGGTCAATGGAAACTAACAGAGTATAGCTCTATTTGTACCGGTGTGCGAAAGACTCTGCAAGAAGAGGGTGACTTCTGAAGATAGACGGATTTCATCAACCCGTACATCCTTTCTTGATTCCAGTCTTATTGAAGAGTGCTCAGCATCTGAAATACATCTGGGCATGCTCCTGCATCGCTAGACTGGACTTCAATATGACGTATAATTCCCTTCTTATCGATGACAAAGATACCTCTCTTCCCATAACCCTCCTTTGGTACAAAACAGTCGTACCTTAGGGTAACTTTTCCTGGAGGATCATGATCTGATAAAACCGGAAACCCAAGACCGCGAAGACTTTTTACCCATTTCCTGTTTTTGGATATGGAGTCCATGTTCATGCCCAAGACTTGTGTGTCCAATTCTTTGAATTTCATTATACTATCTCTATATAGCAGAAGATAGTTCTTACAGGAATCGTTGAGTTCACCAGGGTTCAAAGCCAACAGGACATTATGCTTCCCTCGGTAGTCCGAAAGACGTATCATCTTGCCATCCTGATCAGGTAACTCGAAATCAGGAGCTTCTTCTCCAACATTCAAACACACATTTTGTTGACGTAGCAGCATTTGAATCACATCTAATCATAGTTAACAATAGTTAAAGATTTTCTCCTATGGTCTTTTTTTAATTATAGTACATTATATTGGTAACCGTAATACTTTTATATGTAATACTATTACAAATTACATAATAACTGTAAGAGTTCGTGTGTGATTGGCACAGTTGGAGGAGATGCAGCAAAAATGGCTGATGGTGCAGCGAACAACGAGTCCTTCGCAAAACGAGGGAAAAGAAATCCGAGACTCAGAACGCTTGATTCCCTGTACTACGACTTTGCTCGAATAAAATGAGCATGAATGGAGGTGAAGTGTAATGGCACTTGCAAAAACCGATAAGAAAAAACTGCACTATGGTAAGAAGCTTCAAAGTACAGAAGCATTGGCTTATGCATATCTCTATAACAAGTAGAGGTCGTAGCATCAGCCATTCAGATCAATCAATGATGAGGTTGTGCCTGCTCATATCGCGGGCACTCTCATTGTCATTTTCTATAAGCTTGTTTTTCTTGGTGATTTTATACCCTTGTTAATGTACTAAGATTCATGGGGACACAAGTCAATGCAAGAGTTGCATCCTTTATCGTCTATGACACCCGAGGTCTCTCAGAAGCGGATGTTGTCTACGAGTCTGCAGTTAAAATTACAAATGATATCATGGAGGGGATAGAACGGCTGGCTCTTTCAGACACCATAAAGACTGCTACTCTCTTTATTCATGGATCTGGAGCACAACTCATTCTTCTTGTGCACGCATTCGATGAAGAGTTGATTGCACCCGAATTTGAAAGCACTCTCAAGAGTGTGACTTATGATTCTGAAACTGGATATATCCAACGACATGTGATTCCTATCCTTGATATCGATTCTTCTATGAATTCACCCTAGCTTGTGAATCCGAAATTTGGCTCGAGAGCAGGGTTCTTATGGTGCTCTACCAATGAAGACTTTGGGTGTCTGGGTATTTGAAACTTGAACGCTTTGAGCTTGAACGTTTCCAGTCTGAATGGGAACATCGTGTTGAGTACAACCTGAGTGAAAGTGGAGTCGAACCACTCCGCATCAATGAACTACTTCAAACTCAGGATTTGAAAAACCAACTCTTAGAGATTCAACTTGGATACTCTCAAACAAATGGAACTATTCAACTTCGTGAAGCAATATCTTATCATTATCCTGGAACTAGTGCTGAACACATTCTAGCAACCTCTGGAGGGGCTGAAGCCAACTTTTTGGTAACATGGTGGTTGCATAGAGAAAGTCCAGAGCATGATGAGCTCATCTTCATGATTCCAAACTATATGCAGATTGGCGGCATATGGAAAAACCTTGGCGGGAAGGTGATACCCTTCAAGCTCGAGATGGTCAATGGCAAGTGGACTCCTGATATTGAAGGCCTAAAGGCTACGATTTCAAGGAAGACTGCTGCTATTGCTATATGCACTCCTAACAATCCCACAGGTAAAATCCTTTCAGAGGGTGATCTAAATGCCATCATTGACATTGCTGGTGAACATGATGTATGGGTTGCATCAGATGAAATCTATCGTGGTGCTGAGCTTCAGGGTAACAAAGCTCCATCAATGCATGGCCTCTATAATAAGACTCTCATCACCTCAAGCCTATCCAAGGCTTATGGTCTACCTGGTCTCAGAATAGGCTGGATTGTTTGCCCGACACCTGAGGTTGCTAAGGAACTATGGACTTATTCTGATTATACGACCATATGCCCGACAAAGACAAGCGACTGGTTAGCAACAATTGCTTTGCAGCCCAAAGTTCAGTCTATGATTGAAGAACGTACTCGGAAGGTGGTCAGTGAGAATTGGATGGTCATGGAGAAATGGATTGCTTCAAATTCCGATCTGCTGTCAGGACTAGCCCCTGAGGCTGCAGCTATCTGTTTCATCAAGCTCAAGGATGGTATTAATTCGCTTGACTTCGTTCATCGACTTCTGAATGAAAAGAGTGTCCTAATCTCACCTGGTGACCACTTTGATACACCTGGGTTTATTCGCATTGGATTCGGAAGCAAGCAAGAGTATCTTGAACATGCGTTAGAGAGGATTAGTGAACTTCTGGATACATATCGTTGAATTTTCTCTCTTACTATTGCACTTTTATCCTCTTGATAAACTCAAAGTTATTTATGACTCCCCAAAAATGAAAAATAAAGTTTCATATATCATTAAAAATGAACGCAAACAATTTTGGAATCTTTTACCTATTAATTCGAGTTTTGGGATGTTCAATGTGTTAAACGTATATTTTGAATATATTTGTTTCATACCAAGAATTGCAGTTGAATGAAGACTGCAGGATGCAAGATAAAGTGACAACAGAGATTAAACAGCCTAAGAGCGAGCGGATGCATGAAGAAGTCATTGATAAAGAGAGACGGAGGCTTGCACTGCTTATAGAATTGGCGAAGGTTTACTATGATGGTCCATAATGGAGGTCATAGGAAAAGCTGGACGTGTCGATAGATTGTCAGGACTGGAGATTGAGAATGAGAATATATTAGGACATTTCAAAGAAGCGATACATAGGTCTGATGATTCTGAAGAAGCGAAGTCCGTGGTTAGTGCTGAATATTCATGCTTGAGATCTATGATGCTTGAACCTCAGAATACAACAATGTGGAATTCACTTGCCTTGGTCTATATGTTGTCAGACAATGTAAGTGATGCTGAAGAGGCTATTGAGAGGTCTCTAGATATCGATACATCAAATGCATGGACTTGGTCTATTTGGGGTGATCTCCTCAAACATATGGGAAGGTTAGTTGACGCAGAACGTGCTTTTCGAATGGTATTAGAGCTAGATCCGAATGACACACATGCTTTGCATCAATCAGTAACAATCTATACTTTGAGAGATGCTTATCCTGAAGTACTTGATATGCTCCAGAGATTAATCCCACTCACACCAAATGATCAAGAACTGTGGGATGCATATTCTGCTTGTCTTCGAATCATCAGATATTAACATTTCTTTACATTTCGTTCTCTTACCAAAACAATAAAGCAGTATCATCTATTCACCTACTTCATGGAAATAAGAATAATCCCATTCTTTTCACCCATCTCACCTAAAGATGTAAGGGATGAGGTGCTCGCAGAGTTGTCCACCACCAAGGTAAAGATCATTGATCCAAAAGACTACAAATTCGAATCTTCTACTGAGAGAAACTATCTATTAATTGGAACTGGCGGCACTGAGAATGATGTTCGAAACTTCTTGGCAAAACATCCTTTGCCCGAACCAGTTATTATTCTCAGCTATGATCTTCGTAATTCCCTTCCAGCGGCAATGGAGATTAGATCATACCTCCAGCAACAAGAAACCAACTCTAGGATAATTCATTCTACACTTCCTGAGCTTGTCCAGCTGATCTCTGATTGGTCCAATTTTGCTGAGATCCTTACAAAACTAAGAGAGAGCTCACTAGGTATAGTTGGTCAACCTTCCTCTTGGCTTATAGCATCGATAATCCGCCCTGACAAGGTAAAGAAACGTTGGGGTTTGTCCATAAAGCAACTACCTTTAGATACACTCATAGAGGCTGTAAAATCAACTGGAAATTCAGAATACTCAGACTCATTCAAAAGGTCATCCACATTATGTACCCCCTCTGATGATGAAATTCGTAAGGCAGGGCTAGTGGCTCAAGCCCTGAATAAATTGACGTATGAACATGAATTGAACGCAGTCACTGTTGAATGCTTCAATCTTCTCATGGAAACAAGAGTTTCGGGTTGTTTTGCGCTTTCTCTTCTTAATGACTTGAAGGAATCAACTGCTGGTTGCGAGGGCGATATTCCTGCGACTTTCACAATGATGTTGGGACATATGCTCACTGGACAAATTGGTTTTATGTCGAATGTCACCCATGTTGATAAAGTAGAAAACACTGCTGTATTCGCTCACTGCACACTCCCCACAACACTAGCAGAAAGCTATGAGATCACCTCTCATTTTGAAACAGGACTAAGTATCGGAATACGTGGAACCTTCAAACATCAACCAGTCACAATATTCAAAGTATTTGGAGAGGACTTGAGCGAGTATTGGGTTTCTGATGGTGAGATCATTGAGAACCTAGTGAACGAGACAGGTTGTCGAACACAGATTCGTGTTAGAATGAATGAATCCGTAGACTATTTCTTAGAACGCTCTCTAGCAAATCATCACATTATCTTCTTGGGTAGACACGCAGAAAGAATTCGTAGGTTCTTCTCTTTTACATAGAGTTTTCCATCTACAGTAATATTGCGACAAAAATGTAATCCATCACTCCTATTAAAGTCCCATAGAAATGTGATAAAGCTAACTCACGAATGGTCGTCACTGCTCATTCAGTCACGTTAGACTGCAAATCTTTCTATCGAATCTCTCTAGACCTGCTTTGAACCATTAATGGATGAGAAGAGAATTGGGATTGACTGAAATGCTACTGACGCCCTTCCAGACTGCTGATAAGATTCATCGAATCATGTGCAAGACAGGGATCCCTACTCTCGACAGTCTACTTGATGGTGGTTTTGAGAGGGGTCTTGTCTACTTGTTTTATGGTTCTGAGTGTCTTCACACTGACCTTCTAAGAGCTGCTGTACATGCGCAACTTCCTCTTACTAGTGGAGGATTTTCAAGTCCAACAATCATGATAGATAGTTCGAATGTGGTGGATATGGTAAAGCTAAGGGACCTCTCCTTCCAACTGGGTCTTGAGCCAGAAAGCGTTATGGATATGATCTATATCTCACGAGCATTCAACTCAACTCAGACCTATGACCTTGTCATCAATCATCTCGATGAGTTCTTTGAGCGAATACCTGCAAAAATCTTAATCCTTCCAGGTTTAATTGACCTCTTTATCAACGAAGGTTTGGAGTCTGAACGAACAAGGCAGATGACTCATCTAGCTGCGAGAATCAATGCATTCACTCTAAGACATAATTTAGTCACTTTGATTTCAACCCGTATCAATAACACTCACAAAAAATATCCTCCAGTTGGAAGGACTCTCGCTAGTTCTGCGCAAGTCCATATCCACGTTGATGAAACTCCAATGCGAATTGTTTATTCACTTACAAAACATCCAAGCTTGCCAATACGAAGCGAATCATTACTGAAACTGGGTTCTGCGTTTGGTACTACACTTCCCCTGGACTACTTCTTCAGTGATAAGTAATCTACTTGAGTGATTTTCCACACTCTGGACAGAACTTTGAGGTTGCAGTGATTTCTGCTTTGCATTCAGGACATTTACCAACGAGCTTTGTGTAGAGTGGTTCTAATTTATCACGAACTCCTTCTTTCAACAATTGTCTATTCCAAATGTCATCAATTCCCTTTTGGAATGATTTGATGGAATTTGGGATCTGAAGCACATTACCAGAGTCGCAAGCCACATGAAATGATGTTTTGAAGGACGCACTGTCCTTCATCTGCTTGTTCACAGTCTTTCGAACGAAGCTTTCTAGCCTATCATCAAGTGGACGGTGCGTATAAGGTAGACCGAATCGATCCTCTGGCATGATGATTGGTGGGAATACGATAGGATTTCCTGAGGTATATGTCGCAACCCATGTCTGGATGTTCATTAAAGTTAAAGGTGCTAGACCTTTAATCGAGTCATTTTCAAGTGTGAGTTTCTGAATGTTCTTAAGCTCAAGTTGTAATGATTTAACACGCTTTTCGACAATTCCATCCATTTTCTCAATTGCATCAATAACTTGCTTCTGAAGGTTCTTGAACTCAAGCTCCTTTGCATTCTTTTCGTCGTGCAATTCCTCTAACTTTGCTTGAAGGTCTTTGGTTTGAGTATTGACCAATTCTTCTTCTTTATTGATGTCTTCTTGAAGTTTGGACTCTAGATCTCCAACACGTCCAATAGCTGCGTCAGCAAGATCATTGAGTGAGTCAATGACATCGGTATATGTTGGTACAGTTACTGAGAGCTCATCGACGAGGACTCTATATCTCTCGATTGCATCTTCAAGTTCAAGCTGACTCAATGCTTCACGTGTGGATTTTATATCCTCTATCAATTGGTTAAAGAACCGTTCAAGCTCGACGCTATCTCTAACAAACTCTGCTAAGATGACTCTTCTGTCCTTCTGGAGTTTGTCCTTCAGACTGTATACTTTCTCAGACATGCGATCCTGAATTTTTTCGATCCGAAGTCGAGATGAGTCCTCATGTGTATTGAGACGTTTTTCCCAACGGCTCATTTCTGCAGCCATTACATTTTCCATTACTTTGATTTGGTCGGTGAGTTTTTCTTTGGTAATCTTCTGAAGTCCTTCCATCGTACCAAGCCGCTGACGTGCACCTTCAATCAGATTCTGAAAGTCTTCGCTGACAGTAAGAGCAAGCTGTGAGTCAATCTTCAAATCCAGCAGGTTAAGTTTCTCGTTTGGATCAACCTCTCTTACACGATTTCCCTGAGCAACAAAGAGGTTTGGCTCCTGGACATTTCTAATTTGATGGACTTTTGGTACCACATCTCGTAGCAACGGGAGTGCTTTCTCAACTCCTGGAGGAATGTCCTCGAATCTGGTTATCTCAGTACTTAATATCCGCCGGACAGGTCCAGATGCAGTGTCCTCACTTAGCTCCATCTTTATTGTTGACTCACCAATTGCTGAGAGAACAATAGAGTTGGTGTCTGATATTTGGACTATCCAAAAAGGTACAGACACAGGTGATAGGAACTTGAGATTTGCTTTCCCTTTCTTGTTTGATTCGGCTAGAATGAATGCCATTGCAAGGGCTGCTTCATTTGTATCAACTACCAGTTTATTCCCTTTTTCACGAAAGAGATAATCCAACGTAATCTGTCGGACCATTAAATCACCCTTTAGATGAAAAGTTGTGAACCTTCAGTCTTTATTTACGTTTGTTGGGTTGCCCCTCACGAGGTTATGTACTATTTACCATTCAAACTCCATATCCGTGGAGTCAATGCGAAGGTCATCTCTGAGTTTCTCGCCGGAAGTCTGCAATGGAAACTCAACAAACGGATCAATGGACAATCCAACTTCCAAAACCACCTTTAGAAGCAGTGAAGTCTTGATGAGTTTACCCGCAAAAGGAATCATTGTAAGCCAATCAAAATGTATTGTTTCATCAATCCAACGACCATAATCATTCGATGTTAGTGGTATACGTTTCTCAGTGATCCCAATTTTTGAGTCCAATTTATTACCTTTGCAGATAATATCTTCACGACGTAGAATTTCTATTCGAAGTCCCTTTATTCGAGACCTCTCCATCACTAGATATCGGATTTCAAATCCCCTTTTGGGTCTGAGAATATTTGTAGGAATTTCAACCTGGAGATTGTCAGTTTCTTTTCCAATTGGTAATGGCTCTGGAACAGGTTCAGGGATGTACTGTGGTAATTTTGATTTTACATTAAGCTGAATCTTTGATTTTGGATCCAATGCTCGGTCAATCTCGATGACTGCTTCAATAGTATAGTCAATCTTACCACGAAAGCCTATGTGGACCGGAGGTATGTTTTCGGGAAGCTTGAACTCAAACTCGAATCGTGTATTCCCTGAGTAAAATTCCCCTCCCTCACAGATTGAAATGTCTTTATGTAGAAACTCATGAGTTTCACTAATATGGACCTTTCCTGCTTGATAGTGTGTATATTCCTTTCCTCGAACCTTCAGAATAATTCTATTACATGAAAAATCCTTGTCAGTGGCTATCATGACATGTCCACTGACTAGGTCGCCTGGAACAAAATTGTCTTTCTCAGTATGGATTGTTACTTCTCTCATGTCTGACTCAGCCAACCAATTATCTCTAATTCTACTCGAGACCAAATAGGGTTTTCTTCCAGTATCTAGATAAAACCAAGATCGAGTTCTATTGACTCAAGAATATCATTAACTGTTTCTTCTGGCTTCTCACCTGAAATTCTAATTTTGAAAGATACATTCGGGTCAAGTTCCCACTTCATCTCAAGAACAACTTTGAGAAAATACGATGTTCTCACGAGCTTTGATTCGAAAGGAACACGCTGCCATCCCTTTCCCATTATTTCCTCTCTCCAACGATGAAAGTCTCCAGTGGTAAGAGGGATGAACTTCTTTGTTATGACAACGTCATGAGTACCATTTCTACTCCGACACTTGATGTGTTCTTTTCTCCTTATCTCTAAACGTACTCCATTCACACGTGAATGTTCATCTACCATAAACCGAACTGGAAGACCCTGCTTCATTCTTAGAATATCACTTAGTAGCTCAACATGAAGAACATCTAAATCTTTGTTCATTGGATTGTAGCCATCTGCTTCAGGGATATATGCAGGTTGGATTGGCAATACTCTGAATCGTCTTGTCATCTTTGGATCAATTGCCCAATCCATCTCCACAACAGCTTCCGCACTATACTCAATGAAACCACCATACCCAGAATAAGTCGGCGGAAGCTCGTTGTCTAATTTGAACTTGAACGGGAACTCACTCTTACCAATAGGAATCTCAGTTGCTTCACATAGCTCAATCTTCCCTTGAAGATGTATAACATCATCAGTTATCCTTGAGTCGCCTGACCCCATCTCGGTTCTTTCCTTACCTTTGAGCTTCAAAATGACTCGGTTACACTCAAACGCTTTGTCAGTTTCCACAACAACCACACCGCTTATACAATCCCCTGGTTTGGCATTCCGTTGCGAGAACTTGATGTCGATAAACCTCATTTGATGTTCCAACCACTTTGCAAATCTTCTCGTGGAAGTAAATATTCTTTTGCAGCGAAAAACGAACAAAGCAGAAAATTAATATTAACAATTGTTAATATCCTTCAACATGAGCCGACTAATTTTTGGACTTACGATATTTCTCACATTGTTCCTTGTGATACCTCCAATTGCAGCCCATGTACCAATTTCTACGCAAGATGGTGAAACATTGGAAACTGCGTTCTTCATCGAAGACCCTACAAAGAGCTGGGTGATCTATTCTGATTTACATAAAGGTGCAGAGCCTCGATATTTTGGATTTGAGATGGATGTCGGAGAAAGAATCAGAATATTGCTCTCAATTCCTATCATTACAGATCCAAATGCGTTTCAACCCTCTATCGCATTAATGGGTCCTGGTTTCACAAATTCAAGTTCAATTCCTGCATTTCTAGAAGTTCCAGAATCTGCTGGTGTAATGATTTTCGAAAGTGAACCAGCAACTCCTGAGTACGAAGGATTCACACCTACGAGTTTCTATGCACTTATTGATATCGACATGGAAGTCGTAGTATCTGGTGACTATTATTTTGCTGTCTTTGAAGAAGATGAAAGCGGTCCATTTTCTGTTGCTCTCGGTTATGTGGAATCCTTTACCTTCGATGAATGGCTACTTGTGCCATTTGATGTGATGATAATCCATCAGTGGAATGGTCAGAGCTTGGTATTGATACTTGCTCCAATGATCATAAGTGTCCTGCTAGGTATAGGCTATCTCTTAAGCAGAAGGCGTGATTTATTGGAATTAGAAAGCACGGTTTCATGGCTAGGTGTCCTTGGAGGATTGCTATTCTTTGGTAGTGGAATAACCATTTTCTATCAGATGATAGTTGCCTCGTTAACAGCGATAAATGCCCAACTCATAATCACTGCAATCTTCGGTATTATTCCAATTCTATTGGGATTCTACACATTGAGAATTGTTTTAACTGATGGTTGGAAAAAGCAACGTGGTAAACGAATCCGCCTCTTAATTTTGGGTATAGTTGCCCCATTCCTATGGTCAGGTCTATTGATTGGACCTGCTTTAGTTATTCTTAGTGGAATTGTAGCATCAGTTGGAGCTTCAGAGACCTATGAGAGAAGGTATGCTCCTCATTAGCTATGTTATATCGATTACTCATTCAATTGAAATGGGTAATTCTTCTCCACTAACGAAAATGATAGCCCCTGGACTTGCTAGTGTTATACCTAGCCCTCCCAGAAATGGCTCTCGATCTCTTTCTGATAGAGTTCTCTTTAGTAGAATCCTCTTTGCGCACATCATAGCTAGGTCATGTGTGACATGAACATAGGTGCTGGCTTCTCTGTTGCTGAACAATCTCTTGACTGTATCCGTCAGCAATCTATCTTGGTATTCAATAAAAGGTTCCATTCTTTCACCAAAATCCCCATCCACCCATTTGTTTACAAAATCAGTGACATTCCCTCCATCTGGATGAAGATTTGTCCAGACTTCCATTTCAATGATATGAGGACCCACAAGCGATGGAAGTAAATCAATATCAATTACTTCTCCGCCTTGCTCCTTGAATCCTGCAGCAATAGCTTCTGCAGTTTCGAAACATCTAGGAACGAAACTCGTGAAGATGTGCATCTTTCCCTTTCGATCTATTCTCTTCCCAAGTTCAAAAGACATCCTCTTACCTAGCTCAGTCAGACCCCCACTCATCATCTCATCATGGTTCTGGAGAGTATCTCTGTGAGAGTGTCTAACAAGAAGCATAAGTGGTTGATTCTGATCTATTGTTGAAACCCATTCAAGAACTCGCTTGGCATTGGTGAGCCAGTCTTCTGTGTTCCATTTCTGTTCATCATTCATTTGTGTCTAATCTCCTCCAATCAAAAATTCTCTCGCACACCAATCTGGATAACGCGATAGCAACTCGGACATGTAAGTTCGTTTGAACCTATCCATTTGGCTTTGCCAAGCTCAAGCTTGTCCATGCAATGAGGACAATACAACGGTATAACATAGACAGCTCCAGTTATTACACTATCATGGGTCGGATACTCAGTTGATGTAGTGTCATATCCAGAATATGGTGGATAAAAGGCGTGCTGGACCATTTCTTGATCACTTGGTACATTACATCCTTTACTCAATACAAGTCCAACTATACAAAACGTAAACAACATTAATCCAAATGTGCCTCCTAGAATTGGGAATAGGATTGGCCAAACATATTCTGAAAGGTCCAATGTTTCAAACAAGATGAATAAAAAGAGGAATGTGACGCTAAATCCAATGATTATTGGGAGGAAGACGCGGGTCCAGACATAGCTACTCAAGTGCAATCACTGTTTGCCCTCAAGATTCTTGTCCTATAAAGAAGTCGCCTAAGTTGAGAAACATAGTGTATCTCGGAAGAACCGAGCTTCAAAGATTAATAGAAGTGCCAGTCGAGTACTCGAGTTGACAGTGCTCCTCCTGTTAGTTTCGACTATCTCTCTCGGTCTGGCTAGTACATTGGAAAGTATCTCTAGGTCTAAGAAAACCCTTGTACAAGCGTTTTCCACGGAGCGATATCGAGGCGTGGCAGGTACCGTAAAGGTTACTTACAGTCAGGTGTGTGCAGACCTGAATGGTCGAGGTCAAAACAGATGAGTGATTTCAAACTGGAGGCTCCGTTCAAACCCACTGGCGATCAACCTCAAGCTATACAAAAACTAGTGGAGGGTCTCGAGAGCGGACTCCAACATCAAACTCTTCTCGGAGTCACTGGATCTGGCAAGACATTCACCATGGCAAACGTCATTGAAGCATATAATATGCCCACACTCGTCATTTCCCACAACAAGACCCTAGCTGCTCAATTGACCTCAGAATACAAACAATTCTTTCCTGATGCAGGAGTAGAGTACTTCGTCAGTTACTATGATTACTACCAGCCTGAGGCCTATGTTCCCAGTAAGGACATGTACATAGAGAAGGAAACAGACATCAATCAGGAGATTGAGAGACTTCGCCATTCAGCAACTCATTCTTTGAGGTCTCGAAAAGATACTATTGTCGTGGCCTCAGTTTCCTGTATCTATGGTGTAGGAAACCCGAGTGAGTATGATTATTTCAGGATGTTTCTAGAGCGAGGAAACCAGATAGACCGGCGAGAGATCCTAGAACGCTTAGTGGCTATGCAATATGAGCGAAATGATATGGAGATCAAACCTGGTATTTTTCGGGTTCGTGGTGATGTGATTGATGTCTACCCTGCAGGCTCAGAGAATAGCATTAGAATTGAATTAGATGGAGATCGAGTTGATCGGCTCACTGTTTTGGAAGGACTGTCAGCTAAAAGACTGTATGAACCTAATTGGATTGAGTTGTTCCCAGCTAAACATCACATCGCGCAACATGAAACTATCATAAAAGCCCTTGAGCCAATTGAACAGGAGATGCAAGAACGTGTTGAGTGGTTCAAGAAACAGGGTAAGCTTGTGGAGGCTGACCGACTCAAGAGACGAACCATGTACGACATTGAGATGCTCAGAGAGATAGGGATGTGTTCGGGAATCGAGAACTATTCCCGATATATTGATGGACGTGTTGAGGGTGAGAAACCATACACCCTTCTTGATTACTTTCCTGATGACTTTCTGATGATTATTGATGAGAGCCATATGACGATCCCTCAGATTCGAGGTATGTTCAATGGTGACTTATCTCGAAAACAGAACTTGGTCGATTATGGCTTCAGACTACCTTCTGCAATTGATAACAGACCACTGAAATTCCATGAATTCGAGAAGTACATGAAACATGTCATATACACAAGTGCAACTCCTGGTCCATATGAGAGTAGGAAGAGTCAACAGATTGTGGAACAGCTTCTCCGGCCTACAGGACTTCTTGATCCTGCAATCACAGTAAGACCAGTTGTGGGACAAGTGGACCACCTGCTAGGTGAGATCAACAAGACTGTTGATATGGGTGACCGTGTCCTTGTCACAACACTCACAAAGAAGACCTCTGAGATGTTGAGTGAGTACCTTGTCGAGGCAGGAGTTAAGGCAAGATATCTACACTCAGATATCGGAACAGTCGAACGAATCGAGATAATACGTCAATTACGTCAAGGTAAGTTTGATGTTCTCGTGGGAATCAATCTCCTACGGGAGGGATTGGATCTTCCTGAAGTGGGTCTTGTAGCAATTTTAGATGCAGACAAGGAAGGATTCCTTAGGACTGACTGGGCTCTCATTCAAACAATGGGCCGTGCTGCTCGGAATGTGAATGGCCGGGTCATCTTGTATGGGGACCATGTTTCAACAGCGATGCAGACAGCTATTGACGAAACCAATCGTAGACGGGTATATCAGCTTCAGTATAATGAGGAGCATGGCATCGAACCTGAGTCGATAGTCAAGTCGATTCGGGATATAGCTGAAGGAATTAAGACGCCAGAGAAGACCACCCAGACGAGGCTTGATGACTTTGATCCATTCGAGGTCGATGAGTTAGCTGATTACATCATTGATCTTGAAGAGCAGATGAAGGAGGCTGCAAGAAATCTGGAGTTTGAAAAAGCCGCAAAACTTCGGGATCAGATTGCAGGTCTCCGAAAGAGAATCGAGGGAATGGAATAGTGAATTCAGCAGCAGATAAGAACAATGGAGCCATTGATACTGAGGTAGATGGCCCTAGGTCTATCATTGTTATGGGTGCTGCTGAGCATAATCTGAAGCATATTGATGTCACAATTCCAAAGAACACACTCACTGTTGTCACCGGATTATCGGGATCTGGAAAGAGTTCACTTGTCTTTGATACGATCTACAGTGAGGGGCAGAGAAGGTTCGTGGAGTCTCTCTCTCCTTACGCACGTCAATTTCTGGGGATGCTTGAGAAACCCAAAGTTGATCTTATGACAGGTCTTTCACCGTCAATCTCTATTGACCAGAAGAGCGTGAGTAGGAATCCTAGATCGAGTGTTGGAACAATCACAGAAATCTATGATTATCTTCGGCTCCTATATGCCAGGGTGGGAGAACCCCATTGTCCTCAGTGTAAGAAGAAAATAGAACCCCAGACATCTCAACAGATAGTTGACCGTATTCTAAATCTCAAGGAAGGTTCGCGTATCATAATTCTAGCCCCCATCGTGAGAGGTAGAAAGGGAGAATATAGGAAAGAGTTTCGAGACCTCATCAAGAAGGGTTTTGTACGAGCTCGTGTCGATGGAAAGCTTACCGAACTTGAAGAGGGAATGTCACTCGACAGATACTTTGAGCACACCATTGAGGTCGTCATCGATAGAATCGCAGTGAAGGAGTCTGAACGAGGTCGCATCTCAGAGGCTGTAGAGACCGCCCTTAACATGGCTGACAGGGTTGTCACGATTATAACACCTGAAGGAGATATCACACTTTCAGAGCAATTCGCTTGTGTAGAATGCGGCATTAGCCTTCCTGAGATGGAACCGCGTATTTTCAGTTGGAATACTCCCCAGGGCGCCTGCCCTCACTGTACTGGAATTGGTGTCATTCGTGAGTTCGATCCTGACTTATTCATCACAAACTCGGACCGTTCACTAAACAACGGTCTTTTCGAGCTGGATCAGTGGAAGATAAGACGTGTCTTTACCAATAAGGTCGTGCAAAAGTATGGGTTTACCATGGACACCCCCTGGAAAGACATGACAAAGAAGCAGAAAGACCTCCTTCTCCATGGGTCTGGTAGCAGAAAGTTTGAGGCTACATGGGAGGGTGACAATCCAGAATTTGAGGTCCAATATAAGGGAACCTTCCAGAGACCCTTTGAGGGATGGATAGAACGCGCAAAGCGGCTCTACAAGACAACTAAATCGGACTATGGAAGACGTATCCTAGAGAAGTATATGTCGACGCAAACATGCCCTGTTTGCTTGGGTGGACGATTGAGACCTGAATCAAAAGCTGTCACTTTTAATGATAAATCCATCACAGAGATTAACAATCTCTCAATCAAGGCTCTACGTGAGTTCTTCGAGAATGCTAAGATTGATCCGAGGCTCAAACCAGTAGCAGAACCCATTCTTCGCGAGATTATGGGACGTATTGGGTTCCTAGAGGACGTAGGGCTTGAGTACCTCACTCTCGATAGGTCTGCTCCCAGCTTGGCTGGTGGTGAAGCACAGAGAATTCGATTGGCTAGTCAAATTGGGTCGAATCTTGTTGGTGTGACCTATGTGTGTGACGAACCATCAATTGGTTTACACAGTCGCGACAATATACGACTCCTGAAGTCTTTGCTACGACTTAGAAACCTCGGAAACAATGTCCTCGTTGTGGAACATGATGAAGAAACTATACGCACAGCAGACTATATCATCGATTTAGGACCAGGCGCAGGCTCAGAGGGGGGTGAGGTTGTAGTCACTGGAACTCTTGATGATGTTCTGAAATCGAAGAAGTCTATCACTGCGAGATACCTTAGAGGTGAAGAGAAGATACCCGTGCCTGAGCATCGAAGGCAACTGAATGGGCGGTTCATTGAGTTAAGAGGCTGCAAGCATAACAACCTCAAGAATCTGAATATTCGAATACCACTCGGGATGTTTATCGCAACAACTGGAGTTTCAGGGTCCGGCAAATCTTCCTTGATTGTGGAAACATTGCAGCGAGAACTTGCTCGACGATTCCACAATGCTGAAGCTAAGCCTGGCAAGTTTGATGAGATTCTAGGCATTGAACAATTGGACAAAGTCATTGTCATTGATCAGAGTCCCATTGGAAGAACCCCGCGCTCTAACCCTGCCACCTACGTAGGTCTATGGTCTCCGTTAAGAGACCTATTTTCAAATCTTCCTGAATCTCTAATACGCGGATACAAACCAGGTCGATTCAGTTTCAATGTAAAAGGTGGCCGCTGTGAAACCTGCAAAGGTGCAGGTGTAGAAGTCATTGAGATGCAGTTCTTGCCGCCAGTTCAGGTAACGTGCAGTGAGTGCAAAGGACGGCGTTACAACAGAGAAACTCTTCAAGTGCGATTCAAGGGAAAGAACATTGCTGATATTCTCGATATGCGAATCGATGAGGCTGTAAAGTTCTTCGAGGGTATTCCCTCAGTACATCGCAGGCTTGAGACCCTATGCGAGGTAGGCATGGGTTATGTAAAATTGGGACAACCCGCAACTACTCTATCAGGTGGTGAAGCCCAGCGTATCAAACTGAGCAAGTTCCTCTCAAGACCTGCAACAGGGCAGACACTAATTCTGCTGGACGAACCCACAACAGGTTTGCACTTTGCAGACATCAAGAAGCTGTTAGAGGTTCTGCACCGGCTTGTGGATCTTGGAAACACAGTTCTCGTTATTGAACATCAATTGGATGTTGTAAAAACCGCGGATTGGATCATTGATCTTGGACCAGAGGGCGGAGATGATGGTGGTTATCTCGTTGCAGAAGGGACTCCTGAAGATATTGTTTCATGTGATAGGTCCTATACTGGTCAATACCTCCGAGGATTACTAAAACCTGTGATTCCAAACAAAGTGTCCTCTATTAAACAACCAGCGCCTCCAATTACTAACGAGGGGAGGTCTAAGAAATGACAGGCTATATCAGTGTTCGTAAAGCTGAAGAACACAACCTCAAGTCAATTGATGTAGACATCCCGAGAGACCGCCTTGTAGTTGTAACCGGCCCAAGTGGGTCTGGGAAGTCCACCCTCGTCCTGGATACAATCTTTGCAGAGGGGCAGAGGAGGTATGTTGAGAGTCTTAGCTCCTATGCTAGAAGATTTCTAGGTCGGCTCGATAAACCGAAGGTTGAGAAGATTACAGGTCTTCCTCCAGCTATTTCAATTGAACAGAAGGGCAGAACAAAGAACCCCCGGTCAACAGTTTCAACAAGCACAGAGATTCATGACTATCTCAGGCTGCTCTATGCGAACATAGGAATTGCTCATTGCGTGGAATGCGGTCTTCCTATGGAACAACTCACTGCTGAGTCTGCAGCACGACTTCTCCTTGATGAAAATGGTGGGCAACGAATTCACATCCTCGCACCTGTCGTCTGCGGCGAGGTTGGAAAACATGAGGAATGCCTAGAAGGGCTTCACAAGAACGGATTTGTGCGTGTCCGTGTTGATGGAGAGATTATGGACATCGACCAGGTCGATCTTGATGCCAGGAAGAAGCATGATATTGATGTTGTTGTTGACAGGCTTGAGTTGAATCAAAAGAATCGAGAGCGCTTGATTGGCTCACTAGAAACCGCTCTCGAAACAGGTGATGGTAGAGCGATTATTTCACGAGAAGGCACAGATGACTTGACCTTTGCTGAGCAGTTGATGTGTCCAAAGTGCGGTATACAATATGAGAAGTTGGGTCCAAAGGCGTTCTCTTTCAACAGACCTGATGGCGCATGCCCTGTCTGCAATGGCCTTGGAGTGACAATGTCTATCGATCCTGACCTCATAATTCCCGACAACGATATGACAATCCATGAGATTAGTCGACGTATCAATGCCGGAGAACGTTCTTGGTGGACTGAACGAATTGATGCACTAGGCGAGCTTCTCGGATTCTCTATAGAACACCGATTTAGTGAGCTCGATGCAGCTCAAGCCGAAGCTCTTATCTGGGGGCGTCCTGAGTACACTCTCCATTATATCCATCAGGGTGATGAGTCGACCTGGGAGATTACAAGAAGATGGTATGGTATTGTTCCATGGCTTGAACGAATGTTTGACCGAGGTAAGAGTAGTGAAAAAGCATACCAACGCTGGTGGGCGAATCGTATTGCGAACGAATTTTCTCGAAAGACTAACTGCGAGGCTTGCAATGGCAGAAAGCTCAAGCCTGAGAGTCTTGCTGTGACTGTTGCTGGTAAGTCAATTGACGAAATCGCATCCATGACCATTGAAGGAGCGGCTGAGTTCTTCAGGAACATCTCACTGACTGAACGAGAGTTCAAGATAGCTGAACTTGTACTAAAGGAGATACGAGCACGTCTCAATTTTCTCCTTGCTGTTGGCCTTGACTACCTTAGTCTTGACAGAGCATCCATGACACTATCAGGTGGAGAGAGCCAAAGGATCCGACTGGCTACACAGATTGGCTCTGCTCTTACAGGAGTTCTATACTGTCTCGATGAACCTTCAATTGGGCTCCACCCCCGTGATATTGGCAAGCTCATTGAAACCTTCTATCACTTGAGGTCTCTTGGCAACACTGTGGTGGTCATTGAGCACGACAGAGACACAATCACAGCAGCGGATCACCTCATCGACCTAGGTCCTCTTGCAGGAGTGAATGGCGGGCAACTTGTTGCTGAAGGCTCCCCGACGAAGGTCCTTGCTGATCCGAAATCCTTGACAGCTCAATATCTTGCTGGAACTAAGCAGATTCCAATACCTGAGAAAAGGCGTCAAGGGAATGGTCAGAAAATCATAGTTCATGGAGCACGTGTTAATAATCTCAAGAATATCGATGTAGACTTCCCTCTTGGCACAATGATTTGTGTATCTGGAGTGTCAGGTGCAGGCAAGAGTTCCTTAACCTATGAAACCCTCTACAAAGCTTTAGCCCAGAAAATCAATAAGGCAAGCATGGTCCCCGGCGATCACGATACAATCGATGGTATTGATTACATTGATAGAATAATCCTCGTAGACCAGTCACCCATAGGACGAACACCTCGTAGTAATCCTGCGACTTATACTAGGACCTTTGGTGAAATCCGAGAGCTTTTTGCAAAGATGCCTGAAGCGAAGAAACGAGGTTTCGGTCCTGGACGTTTCAGCTTCAACACAAGAGATGGTCGATGCGAAAAGTGCAAGGGCAGTGGAGTCCTCCAAGTAGAGATGCACTTTATGTCAGATGTTTTCATGACCTGTGATGTCTGCAAGGGTGACCGCTTTGACAGAGAAACCCTGGAGGTGACATATAAAGGAAAGAACATCACTCAGGTACTTGAACTGACAATTGATGAAGCTCTGGAGTTCTTTGGTGACATACCAAAGATTGCAGATCGACTCCAGACCTTGGTTGATGTTGGGCTCGGATATCTCCAGCTTGGGCAACCCGCAACCACACTGTCAGGGGGAGAAGCACAACGAATGAAACTGGCTGCAGAACTCGCACGAAAAGCCACTGGAAACACACTCTACATTATGGATGAGCCTTCCACTGGACTCTCAGCTTCAGATGTGCATGTTCTGTTGGGAGTTGTTAACCGTTTAGTCGATGCTGGCAATACGATTGTGATAGTCGAACACAACCTCGAGATTGTCAAGACTGCAGACTGGGTCATTGATCTGGGTCCTGATGGTGGCGATGGTGGAGGTGAAGTTGTAGCTCAAGGTCCTCCCGAAGCGATTAGTGAGGTTTGGAAATCATACACAGGTAACCATTTGCGAGCCGCACTTTTTGGTCCAAATGTTCGATATGGTTCTTTGAGCTAATCTTGCTCTCTAATTTTGAAACGAATCATCTCTGCTACCATCACAAAAATCACTGCAGATGAAAATCCTACCACTAGTGTTGTTATCGGAGCGATAAGATTCATTTGTTCACCATTTGATGTAGTATTTTGGGTTATGACTGGATGGTCTGTTGTAAGCGGTTCAAAGTATGCAAACTCCGTGTTGGTTGTGAGCTGGTAAAACTCTCCAACCTCAAAGTCATGAAGTTCAAACGGACCTGATGTCACATGAGGTTCTAGTTCATTAAACACAGGGTTCCAAGTATTCCATTCATCATATCTAATGTTAGCTATAAAGATGTGCTTTGGTATGATATACTGGTAGGCAAAATGTGAGAAATGCCAGTACGACTCGGTGAAGAACTCTATTACAAACCTGTATGGATTTGGCGCAAGGGCTGTTACGATGTTCCCCAATTTGTCAGCTGCAGGATTTCCATAAGCACCAGACTCAATGATGTAGGTCATAGTATAAGCCACATCTTCTGCTGTCAAAGGCACCCCATCACTCCAGGTGGCATTCCTAATGATGTCGATGGTGAATCGAGTATGCCCTTCTCGTACTTGGGGATTATCTGAATGAGTTTCTTTGAGCATCTTTTCAGCAATATAGGGATAGGGTGTCAAGTCCGGAGCATACGAGTATAGTGAAGGCCAGAGCTCGCAAAGTATGGAAGTTGATGTCGGATTCGAAGTGACCCAGAAGTTGCTCTCTGCCCAATAAGAGGTGCCTATTTGAACAATACCTCCTCGGGTGCCATCAAGCTTGTGGATTTTCCTCAAAGTCCAGGGACCAGAGATTTGTCTCAAGAGGTCTGGAACATGACCTGTGAATCTATCGTTTCTATAAGCTTGCATGTATATGTTCTCATATACAACAAGTCGAGGTACATTGTAGTGCAATATTTTCTGCATCTCTAGTGCGGCTTCGTATACTTCTTCGTAGGTTGCACTGTATAGAAGCCTGTCCCGCAAGTTGTCGTAGGTTGTATTCCTGAAGTTACATTGATTCTTGCCACGAACACCAACTGACTCCCCCCAGAATTCATCCATCAGCCATTCAATATCATCATCATAAAAGCTATGTCCAAAAAAGACCATGTCGTAGGAGTAGCGGTATGAACCCCATGCGTCAATCCAACTGAAATCAACTTCATGTGCCCTCGAATCAATATGTAGTGATTGAAGAGCTTCCACGCCTAACTGTGCTATTGGTCCTCCAAACCGAGACCCCCAATGGTAGTCTATTGAGATGTCGAATGCTGATCCTTCTGGAGTCAGTCTATATCCGGTTCCGGGGTCAATAGTGAAATTCAAGCTATCAAGAATCTGATTGCCAAGATCTGATTGATTCGTGTAGTAGTGCCATGCGAATTCATTCTCTGCACACCAAGTATTAACCTGCGGAACAAGAGAATCATGCTCAATTGAATAACCTTCAAACAAATCGGTGACTGCGGTCTTGTCAAAGGCATATGCAAATGCACGTCTAAAACCACTAATATTCAATGGATACTTGGCGCAGTTTATAGTTATAGAACCATAACCATTTCTCAAATAGCTGTAAATGTCTATATCAGGATCGTTATCTAATGAGGAATAGTAGTAGATTGGATCTATGTATCCAAGATTCATATCAATCGATCCAGTCAGGAGCTCAGACACAATCCTCTCTTGACCAAGTATTTTATAGATTATATTGTTCACATATGGTCCATTGTTCAAGTTACTAAATTGTTCAGACAAAGCGACTGAGAGATTAGGATATAGCGTCGATGATGACACAAGCACAATGAGCGACAATGGGATGACCCACTGCTTTCTCAACTTTCTCACCCTCGTCCACTCTTATTATGTATTCATTCTCCTAAAACTTCTTTGAATCAATCAAAAATGGTTTTCAAATGCCCTTTTTTTGGGGGGATCATGTATAGCCTTATGCTCTGGTGAATTCATAATTTTACAGCAATAGTGCAACCTTCACCAATTGGAAGAATCGTGCTGATTGTATTTAGTTTCAGTAAGTTTCTGTTGAACTTGTCAATTGCTCTATCAGATTCATTCCACCTATCCGGATGTCTTATGACAGGAAACAGCGTATCATCTATGAGAAAGAGTCCTCCCTTTTTCAATACCCTAATACAGTCTTCAAGCATGACAGGGTAGAGGCGCTTTGAAGAATCTTGGAAGACAACATCGAATGTTTCAGAGTCCATCTTGGAGATGATTTCTCTTGCATCACCAAGGACAATCTCAATGATATCCGACACACCCTCTCTCTCAAAGCCCCTTCGGGCTGTTTCAACTATTGACTCATCAATCTCAATCGTAGTCACAGTTCCACCAAATCTCTCCGCTGCAAGTGCCAAGACTGTTGTCGAAAAACCAATGCTCATCCCAATTTCTAAGATCTTCTTTGGTTTAGTGAGATTCAGAAGTAATTTGAAGAGTCGAGATATCTCATCTTCAATCACTGGTTCGAAGCTTTCAAGACCTGTGGCTTCTGCATAATCTTGCATCCTTGGTCTGTCTGTTTCTTTGTAAATTTCATCAACATAATCCAAGGCCTTTTGACAATCAAAGGGTACTTCGCTCATGCAAGAATGTCACGAGTGCTCCCTTAAGTGAATTAGGAAAGGTCTGTCTTGAAATTCAAAAAAGGAAAATTGTATAGAAACGCGCCATCCACTTTCGATTTGTCGAACGATTTGTCGGATTATCTACAGGCTTTTTCAAGATGTACAATGATTAAGTGATACCATATTTCCAATTTATTAAAAATAAGAAATAAAACCATCAAAAATGACTATATGGGACATAATAAATAATTAAATTATATAAAAGGGATTATTGCCGTTCTTTTTGGGCGATATTAATATGCGAATACAATACGCACACGGTATATAACGGCTTCTCGAACAATCGTTTATGGTTGTGTCTCTCTGACAACCAGTTCGCACTGTCCGCCGGGAGGACACTGGACTAATGATACAACGAAAGGAGTCTTCTGACTCAACGCCTACAATGGCTTCAACGACAAAGACATCGAGTGCGATATACGAAGCAGACCTCAGAACGAGATTAGCTACTTTTCCACGGGATGTGCTCGCTTGGTTTGCTTTGGGACGATACCTACGTTCCGTAGGTCGACTCAGGGAAGCAGAAGATGCACTTCGAAAAGCGGTTGCTATCAATCCCAAGCCTATGCCATTTTGGGAAGAGCTTGCCTTGACCCTAGTGGATCTAGGACGGATTGATGAGGCTTATGCCATATGCGACAAGAACTTACGTAGGAACGATGACTCGATTCAGAAGAGAGTTGCTGAATTAAGAAGATTAGAGAGGTCCGCTGATACACAATATCCAGCTGAGACCTCCCCCTGCGTCGCATGTCCAGAGTACACCTATTATGGATGCTCAAGAGGAGCAGAATGCGATGCAATTGTTCGTTGGCGGTCTGCCATGGCAAACATTATGCCAAGTACAAAAGATCGTACTTGAGAAATCGACTTCTATCTCATGAGTACCTTCCGAATGACTGATTTATGGTAACCTTATCTGGGAGTTGAAAGCATAGACAGTTGATGGCTGATGTCTGATCTCAAGTCCTTGGTCGAAGACCTTCCAGATTCTCCCGGAGTCTACCTCTGGAAGAACGAGAAAGGCAAGATTCTATACATTGGAAAGGCCAAGTTCCTGAGAAAGCGTGTTGGGTCATATATGAGAAAGACAGGTCTTTATCGTCGGATATGGGATATGATGCAAGAAGCACGAGACCTTGAAACTATTCTCACAAACACTGAACGAGAAGCACTAGTCCTTGAACAGACCCTCATCAAGAAGCACCAACCAAAGTACAACATTGCTTTGAAAGATGATAGACGACATGCATGGGTTAGAGTTGATCTCTCTAGACCAATTCCAACATTTGAGATAACTCGCGAAGCACAGAAAGACGGTGCGAATTATTACGGGCCTTATGGTAGTACGAAACGACTTGAGCGATTCTTGGACACTATTAGAAAATCCATACCCATCGCCATGTGTAAAGAGCCTGCGAAGGTAAAACGCGAATGCATGGATTATCATCTGGACCGGTGCTCTGGACCATGCAAGGAACATGTACCGTTAGCTGAATATCGCTCCCTAGTTGAACAGATGTGTTACTATCTCGAAGGCCGCCCTGCGGACCTTATCAAGATCCTTAGGACTGAGATGAGTAGCGCATCCGAAGAAATGAACTTTGAGAAGGCTGCTGAACTCCGTGACAGATTGGCAGACCTTGAGATTCTCATGAGTAGGCAAAAAGTCGTTGAATTTGAAGGTGCAAATAGAGATGTCCTTGGAATCTCTCGGACAGAACAGGCAGCTCTTATTGAGATGTTGATTGTTCGAAATGGAAGATTGATTGGGCATGATAATTTCTATTTCGAAGTGGATCTTGATACGAAAGATACAGAGGTGCTAACAGCTTTTGTTGAACAATTCTACTTTACAATTCCACGATTGCCAGAGGAAATAGTTCTTCCATGTGAAATTCCAGAGGCAAAGCAACTCAGTCTTTGGTTAAGTGAAGCAAATGGACATCCTGTTAGAATTACTGTTGCTGAAGATGACAGAGGACAAGATCTCGTTGATATGGCCAATAAGAATGCGCATAGAGCTCTCCGAAAAATGTTAATTATTGGAGATAGTGAGGATGAGATAGTCCATGAAGGAGTCAAGGAGCTGAAAGAGGCTCTAGGCTTGACTCAAGCTCCTATGCGAATTGAAGGATTTGACATAGCCAACATTCAAGGAACCGATCCAACTGGTTCATGCGTCGTCTTTAAGAATGGTGAGCCCTACAATAAACGATATCGTATGTTTAAGGTTCGAGTGAAAGAAACTCCTGATGATTATACAATGATGCGTGAGGTTGTATACCGTCGCTATTATGGTGTACTTGAGCGACGTGATGTACTTCCGGATTTGATACTAATTGATGGAGGAAAAGGACAGCTCAAAATGGCTTTGGAAGCTCTCGAAGAACTTGGTCTTGATTATCTACCAGTAGTAGCGCTTGCGAAGAGGGAGGAGATATTATACACTCGTGATAATACAGAAGGAATTCATCTCGATGATGGTTCTGAAGGACTACATCTTGTCCAGCGAATTCGGGACGAAGCACATCGCTTTGCACAGAAATATCATCACAAACTAAGAGAGAAAAGATTCACTGGATCTATCCTTGAAGAAGCTCCTGGAATTGGACCGAAAAGAAGATCTGCACTACTTCAAGAGTTTGGAAGTTTTGAAAAGGTAAAGGAAGCCACTGTCGAACAGCTTGCCCAAGTAGATGGGATGTCAGAAAAGGCGGCTCGTACCCTTAGAGAATGGCTCGATAATGATGAGGGAAATTGATGCATTATTCGCTGTCCGACAGAATGATATACAGGCATGACATCATATTCTCCATATTTAATCTATGAAACTATAATCACTGGAGAACACTTCAAATGCCCATCAAAGTATTCCTAGCTGTTGTAACAAAATCTGGCAAGGAAAAAGAAGTTCAAAAGAATCTAAGGGCGATTGATGAAGTTACGCTTGCATGCACTGTTTCTGACGGGATGTTTGATGTAGTAGCTATGATTGAAGTCCCAACACTTGATGAATATCGAACTTTTTCTATTGACAAAGTGAGTGCAGTGCCCAACATAGTCGATTATACATCATTCATTATTATGGATCAGTAGTTCCAATCTCACCATTTAGCCAATCAACATACGCTTTGTTCCGCTTTCTTCCATAGACAAGGAACACCAAAAAACCAATTGCTGTCAGAATCCCACCCAACTGTAAAACAAAATAATCCAATGATGGAATAAGAAGCAGACAAATGATACAACCAATCAATGGAATTGTTGGAAAGAAAGGTGCCTTGAATGTTCCGGGAACGCTGAGTCCTTTTCTGCGAAGTATAATGACAGCAAAATTCACCATGGCTTGCGCAATAAGGTATCCAAAGACAGCGAGCTGAGCCACTAACACAACATCAGCAGTCAATGCAAAAAGTGATACTAGAATTAGAACTAGAACCAAGGCAGGAATTGGAGTTTTCAATCGCTTATTTACTCGATTGAAAGACTTTGGAAGGAAACGGTCTCTTCCCATCGAATAGACAATTCTTGCGCCCGCTAGAAATGTTGCATTCAAAGCAGCATAGTTCGATGCTGCCATACCCGCCAAACCTAGCACAAGCGCATTGGGTCCTAACATGACAGCAAAGACATCAGCTATGGGTGTGAATGTTTCTGCAACTGCGGTAAATGGAACAACACCGACAATTACCAATGATGCAGCCATGTAGACTCCTGTGCCTATTGCTACAGTGAGGAATATGGCCCTGGGGACATTCTTTGCAGGCTTCTTAATCTCCTCAGAAGCAGAAGTAACAAGCTCAAACCCTACAAATGAAATGTAGATGAATGCCACTGTAGACATGAACTCCAGAAATCCTGCACTCTCAGCAAAGATTGGTATCAGATTCGATGAATCTATGAACAACAAGCCTACAGCTACAAAGGTGAAGAGGATTATTGCTTGCACAATGTTCAGAATGCTTAGAACACCTGACACACTCTTCACACTGATTAGATTTGTCACAAATGTGACTCCAATTATTACTAACGCAATCAGTGCGATATGCTGAACGCCATTTGGAACGAATACAACAAGCGTATGTGCAACAGCTAATGCATATAATCCACAAGCAACTATATTCCCAATCATCAGAAACCAACCCGTGAGGAAAGCCGGTAAGCCACCCACTGTATCATGTGCAAATGTATAACCTCCACCCTGTTTTGGAATAGAACTAGCAATCTCTGCATAGTTAACAGCGGTAAACATTGCTAGAACTCCAGTGAAGAAATACGCAAAGACTAGCGCAGGACCGATGATTCCTGCAGCTGCTCCAGAGATGACGTAGATACCTCCGCCAAGCATCGCGCCTAGTCCAATGTTTGTTGCACCAATAAGACCAAGATGTCGACCAAACTTGCCACTCGCTCGTTTGTCACTGCTGGTCTCTGTCAATTAATGCACCGTCATAGTGTATCGCTCATAACTCCCTTGGGATCTCTGAACCGTTCTAGGCTCCCTTTTTGAAACTCTTTTGAAGGTTTTGAATAGGCTCTTCTCGAATCTTAAGGTGAACCCACACACCCCGAAGTTTAAATGGGACTGCACTCCGACAAAACGTCGGCGGACTTGCATAAAGTCCAAGGACAGAGTGGTCAAAATGATCTGGAAAGTCAACGATAACTGTACTGCATGTGGAACCTGCGCTGATGTTTGCCCTGTTGATCCTACTCTATACGTGGTCAACGACAAAGCTGTATACCAGGTAGACCGTGCAGACGAGTGCACTGAGTGCTATGCCTGTGTTGATAGTTGTCCTGAAGGCGCTATTGAGGAGTAGTACTCAATAACAGCGACCCGATCTTACAATGTAAGTGAGGGGTGGTCCGACAGGAGCATCTATTATAGGGTGCTCCTGTCAGCGACATTCATTCATCTTTCTAGTTCATCTCACATTATATGGTTCTCCAAGTACAGAATCGAAGAACTCCTTAAGCGACTCATCATTGATGTTGACTCTTACATGAGCAAAATCATCATGGCTTGGATCAAATGTCCCCATGACCCTTTCAATCTGTGAATCATCATCAAGCATAAGGATTGTTCTGGCTTCGTCAACCTCTTCATGCATCTCGAATTTCTCACGAATCTTGTTCATGCATTCTCGAAATTTATCCGGACTCACTTTGTAGAAGAGTTTCATGATGCTGAACAGACCATTTCTAACATTTGAATATAGAGGAAGGTATAAGTTATTACATCTGTTAGAAATTTGACCAGACAAGTCGGGAGGACTTTTACTTGATAAATAACCACCACAGAATAATCAGTATATTTATGGTCACACTTCTGTTATCTGGGTTCATACCTCTCCTGGTATCCTCAGACTCTTTCATGGTTGAACCACCGAGGGTGTTTACACCCTCTGAATTCACCTGGCAGACCTTAAACAGGAACATGAATGTGACCACATTTGTATCACCTGATGGAAGTCATGATGCACTTTGGCACTTCTTGAACAGTGCGCAAGAGAGCATCTATGTCGAGATTTTCGGAATAAACAACCCGTACCTGTTAGATTTGATACACGAGCTGCACTCAACTAAACCCACACTTGAAATGAAATTCCTCATTGGATGGAACAGTATTGGCTACTTCAACCCCAACGATTATGTGGCTAACAACCTAACTCTTCTAGGATACCCAGTCAGGTGGACTAGTGATACAGAGTTTGATTACGCGCATCAGAAATTCGTGATAATTGACAATAAGACGACGATAGTGCATTCGGGTAACTGGGCAAAGACAAGCTTTCCAGAGGATGGCATGAAAGCCAACAGAGAGTGGAGTATTGCAATGACTGATACTGAGGTCACTCAGTATTACAGAAATGTCTTTGATTATGACTGGAGTAATGGTATTGAATATGATGCTGGTACTCATGGAACAGGCGACCCACTTAGTTACTCAGAAACCAGTAGTACCTATCTCAGACCTTTCGCAACACCAGGTAAGTTCTCTGGTCCTATGAATGTCACACCGATATTTAGTCCAGATACAAGTCTTGAGGGCATTCTGTATTGCATCAATGCTGCACAGGTAACTCTGGATATTCAAATACCCTACTTTACCAATTGGAATGCGTCAGGAAGTGTTGAACAGATTCTCGATGCCATAATCGCCGCCAAGAACCGCGGTGTTACTGTTCGAGTCATCTCTGAGGAGGACTATGATTATGAAGAAGTTGCAGCACTATTTCATGTTAATAAAATCCCCATAGTTTGGCAAGACACTCGTTGGTTCTCTGCAAATCACAATAAGGGAATAATAGTTGATGGTAGAATAGTACTAATAAGTAGTATTAACTACAGTGACAACAGCATTGAGGATAATCGTGAGGCTGGAGTCATTATAGAAAATGAAGAAGTTGCTCAATGGTATCAAGAAGTCTTCGATTTTGATTGGAGTATTGCTGACTTTGATCATATAGGCGATGTAAACCTATACTGGACTCCTAATATCCCAACCAGCACATCTGAGATCAATGTGACAGTCTATGCTCATGAGTTGTTTTCTACTGGAGTAACTGATGTAAGTTTAGGTATCAAGATTGGAGCTGGAAGTTGGAATAATTACTCAATCACATCAAATGTGTTTGAATCTGCAGAAGGTGATCTTGAGAATTACTTCTACGTGATCTCTCCGCAAGCTGATGGAACTAATATTACTGTTCAGGCTTCTGTCACAGCAGGGGGAGTTATGCATGTAGGTATGGAAATGGTCATTCGAGTTCGCGATTCGATTGGATCTGTTATCACAACTCCAACATCCCCTACAACTCCACCAACCACCGCTGATCCTTTAATGGAATTAATTATGGAATTGCTCCCATACATCGTGATGGGCCTTGTAGCAATTATTGCAGCTGTCTTCGTCAAAAGACGTAGATAGACTAAGGAGTTCATAAAGGCCCCTCATACTGGGGCCTTCTCATTTTATTTTTAAAATCAAATGTGATTCACTATTCAGATTTTTCAGCCATTTCTGCAAATTTGAAACAGCTCTCAGCTTCCTGAGTTTCACCACGTTTCTGATGAAGTCCACCAGCAATACGATAGGCTCTTGCAACAGCAGCCCAGTTTTGTTGAGCATCAAGGCATAGAGCCAGAGCTTTCCATGTTTCAGGGTCATTTGAATCATACTTGATTGCTTCATTATATGCATGAATTGCTTCATCTATTTTCAACAAACTCTCTAGAGCTCTTGCTTTCTTTGCCCAAAGTTCTGCACTCTCCGGAGCATACTTGAGACCCTCATCTGCAACACTATTTGCATCTTCAAATGAACCAAGAGTGAGATATGCTTCTGCTTTGTTTGAATGAGCTCTGAAGTCTTCTTCTGATATACTGATTGCCAAGTCAAAGGTGATGATCGCTTCCCTCTGTTCACCAATGTGGATGTGAATCAACCCCATCTCATTGAGCGCATCAAGGCTATCAGGTTCGAGCTGGAGTGCACTGCGGTATGTCTCAATCGCTTTCTTGTTCTGACCTTGTGATCTTAGAGTCCTAGCTCTCTCTACTAGTTCATCGAAGGTCTGCTCAGCTTGAGACATGATTAGCTCTCAGCGACTTCTTGTTTTAATCATATTTCGGTCAGATGTATTGAATTTCCATCAATCCGCAGCAGACGTAAGGATTTTAACAGAGCCACTCTCTCTCCAGTCCATCCTTAATCTAGAGGAAACGCGAATGAACACCGATGAAGATACATTCTTCGAAGATGATGACTACGAGGAAGAAGATGAAGAAGACTTCCCTGATGAGGAATTCGATGAAGACGAGGACTACGAAGAAGACGATTTTGAACCAACAGACACTCTATATGAACCACGTACTGTACGACTCGCTAAGTTTGCTGAAGATCCTTGGCCACCAACAACTTTCATCCTTGTAATAATTGGTCTTGTGATGGTTATATTTACGCCACCCGATCTTTGGGCTCTTTGGAATTACTTCCTTATAGCTAATTATTTCATGATTATCGTTGGTGGTGCAGCATTAGCATTCTCAATTGTTACTTGGAGTCGTGCTGGAAAGCACAGATTGCGATGGGCAGCCGTCACGAATGTATTCGTTGTTATTGCATTAATAATCTTGGCCACACTAGATACCTTCAGTTGGATGATCTTTCTACAATCTATAATTCCTGGTGTTCAAACACCCATCATCAGCTTAGCTATGGTGTTGGCAGTGTTTTCGATATACTCACTGTGGGTCATTCAAAGAAACTTTGCAGCTCCCAAGCGAAAGTAAGGTGATTGAAATGAGTGATAGCGTGGCAACGCTAGATGAGCTCATCTCTCTCATTCGTGAATTTATACAAGAGAGAAATTGGGAGCAATACAATAAACCATCTGCTTTAGCTGTTTCAGCAGCTATTGAAGTAGGTGAACTTCTCGAGCTATTTCAATGGAAGTCCGATAACGAGATATTAGAAGCTATAGAAACTGAGGAGTTCAGCACAGCACTTGCGAGTGAGATTGCTGATGTGATGGTCTATCTACTTCGAATCTGTGATAAAGCAGGTATTGACCCGACAAAGGCAATAATTGAGAAAATGAGAGAAAACTCAAAAAAGTACCCTGTCGAAGATTGGAAGGGAAAGGCTCCTAGTAAGCTCAATAGGACCTAACGAGTCGACTATATAGTTCTGGTTTCCTATCAGATATCACATGATTACGCTTTGTCATCATTTTATCATCAGCTACATGAGGGTCAATATCAACAAAAGCAAGTTCCACTTCATCTTCAGATAGGCTTGCTAACCTTGTCCCAATTGTATTAGTAATCTGCGACTTACCTGAGAATTCTATCCCTCTCTCGATTCCAACCCTATTTGCTGTGGCTGTAAATACAGAATTTTCAATAGACCTAGTAATCATTGCATCTTGACAATAGGGAAGGACAAGATTCGCTGGATGTAGTATCACTTGTGCCCCTTTGAGCATTAGTACTCTTGATATTTCTGGAAACGCCCAGTCAAAACAAATCATTACACCAAATTTGGCATTCTTGAAGTCAACCACAGGAGGCTCCTCATCTCCTGAAATAAACCAATCCTTCTCGTTCATGAAAAGATGGATCTTTCGATATGTTGTAATATGAGTCCCATTGGCGAAGACAGCAGCAGAATTGAATAGTCCTCTTCGAGTTCGTTCACAAATACCCGCTACAACAAGTCGGTCTGCCTTTGACCAAGAGCGAAGCTCCCTTGAGAAACTACCCTGAGATATTTCCTCCGCTGCGAATTTTGCCTCATCCATATTCTCAAAGGCATAGCCAGAATTACAAAGTTCTGGAAGAACAAGTACATCAACCTGATTATCTTCCGCCTTCTTGAGAATCGATTTCACTCTCAAGAGGTTCTCATAGGCATCAATGAGTAATGGTTCCATTTGTCCAACTGCAAGTCTCATCCTAGTTTCGCCTTATTTCCACATAATTTAGTACGCTTTGTTTCCTTCGGTTGAAACAGAGAATATGCTGCGCCTACAAGGTGTAGGCGCATATCAAGGCGAACTAGAAAAGACCGTTCTTCATTGCAGTTTGACAGTCACAACTTGCATCCTTGGGAATGTTCGAAATCATCTCGAATGTGAGCTTCCTAACTCTCTCAACATTCTCCGACATTGTCTTCAAGACCATCGCGTGTGTGACATGTTCCTCTCCATGAACATCATAGTCAGTTGGCATAGAGATGTTCACGAAACAAATACCAGCCTCACGAGCTAATGCTGCTTCGGGATAAGCGGTCATTCCAATCACTTCCCATCCCTGGTTATGATAGAACATTGATTCTGCAGCAGTTGAGAATCTTGGTCCGTTGATGCACACATATGTACCTTTCTCATGGACCTTGTATCCTACCTGTGCTGCTGTGTCGATTGCAACTTTTCTAAGTTCAGGACAGAATGGTTCTGCAAAAGGAAGATGGGCAATTGTTCCCTCTTCAAAGAAGGTGTCTTTTCGAACTCCAAAGGTTCTATCAAAGAGTTGATCAGCTATCACAAACTCACCAAGCTTGATTCTCTTTGGCTGAAGACTTCCACAAGCTGCAGGACTGATAATTCGTCTTACACCAAGGGCTTTCATTCCCCAAATGTTCGCTCGATAATTGATCATATGCGGCGCAATTGTATGTCCTCTCGCATGTCTTGCAAGAAATGCAAATGATCTGCCCTTTACTATTCCAAGAATGAAACTATCAGATGGTGCTCCAAATGGTGTGAACACCTTGACCTCAATCGGATTCTCAATAACGTCCGAATCATAATTTCCAGAACCGCCAAACATACCAATCTCAATGGGCAGTATTTTGTTGATCTCATCTGACTTAGTCTTATCTATTGGAACCACAGATAGTTTTGCTTCAAACGCCATACTACATTTCCACCCTATTTCTTCATTCTCCACGCTTTGTCGAGAGGGTACTCGATGACGCCTAGAAAACCCATGTGTGCTTTAATTTTAGATAGCTGGTCATCGGAAACTACGACATTGTTATACTCACGTAGATGTTTCTTCAATTCCTGGGTGCTTAGTTCCTTCACTTTCTCTCCTTCAAAGATCTTAGTAATGAGCGCAGTCATGTCTTCGTAGAAATTCCATGGCCAAATCTCCCATGCCCATGCTACCTCTACACCAAAATAGTCTGGAACGAATTTAGACCCAGCAATATGCATCAATGTTGCACTTCTAACATCAGATGGTCCGCACTCTTTCACATGGTTGACTGCCATGGTGAGGCTCTCTCCAGTATCTGTGATGTCATCAACAACGAGCACACTCTTACCAACAACATCACCTGTGAGAGGGCAGGTAAGCTTAGCTCTACCATCCTTTGTTGCTGTAACTCCCCAGTGATCAATCTTCACAGAGAAGAGATCCTTGACGCCAAGAAGATCACATTGAATTCTTGCATGGACCCACCCACCTCGTGCAATACCAACGATTGCATCAGGCTTCCATCCTGACTCTTTGATTCTTGCAGCAGTTTGGTATGCATAGTTATAGATGTCATCAAAATCAAGCACATAACATAATGAACCTTTCAGTTCCATAATAGTCAGCCACCGAGGTAACGATGTCTTTCAGACTATGATAAAAAGATGTTCATACCAATATGACCAGTAACAATAATAGGGTACCCCGCACTTGTTGACACTTTGAATCATCATGTCGAATGAAGAGAAATGTGTGGGCAAAGAACCTAGAAAGGTTATTGCGCGAGTGATAAGTCAGGAAGGGTACTGTGCAATCGGTCATAAAGTGGGCGACATTGTTGAGTTTGACCATTTTGGTGTGAAGGGTGATATCTGTGTGAATGCATTGTTCACCATGTTGCCAGTTGTCTATGCAATGATGCACAATGCCTATTTCCCCTGGGCTGAGGACCAATGCAAAGAACTCCATGCATGCCCAGATCCTAAGAATCCTGTTGTCTTTGAATTAGACAGGACTCAACCCATGGAGCGCAAAGCATCGGGCTGATTCTACAATAGTTCAACTGATAAAGAGTCAAACTTCCCTGGTTGATAGGATACTTGTATTGAAAAAGCCTCTCCTTCTTCGACTTCAATTGGATTGACTAATGGTATGAAGAGCTGTTTCCATCCATCTTCCATCTGAAGGTGTATATTATTCCATAGCTTTGATTCAAACACTCCTACAAGTCCATGGACAGTCCCACTATCTACAGCTTTGAAATGCAAAGTCCTATCAACCACAGTTTTTTCTTTCAGATTCATTAAATCAAAGGTTTCCAGAATTTCCATATCCGCCAGGTCTCTTATAGCACTGGGAGTTACTGTTTGAACAACTCGTGGAAACTGTAGGTTCCCATAGTAGAATCTCTCCCATATTTCAGAACTTTCAACTGGTACGATAAACACTGTAATCTCTTGAGGTAGAATCACTCCATCGATTTTCAGTACATACTCTACAGCATGGTGGCATGCAGGTATCTGCTGTTCAACGAGCATTATGGATGAAAGCATCTCGCAAATCACAACATCTGCCTTTTCGATAGGAATGAAGTCTGAAAAGCTCCCCTCAAAGAAATCAATGATGTTTTCCACAGAGTTCATCATCACAGCTTTTCTTGCATAATCCAAAGACTCCGGGTTTACGTCTATTGCTGTAACTCTATTTGCTCCCGCCTTTGCAGCAAGTATCGCTAAGACTCCCGATCCAGTTCCAATATCGACAACATAATCCCCTTTCTTTACGACGTTCCTGATAGCCTGATGGAACTTGTCCAAACGAGATCTCTGACCAAGGAGACTAGCTGCATGTAACACACTGAATGGAGTTGCATACTCTCGGTCGGTCATCGTTTTTTGCCATATCACATCTTACTTATAATACAGATGTGAGCCAACAACTGTCACACAAGAAGACAAGTTCTTGATGGACAACCGACACTGAGTGAGAAGGTTAGTACTGACGTGTCTGAAGAAATCATCAACTCAGCAATGAAGGCTCTCGAGGAAGGACGTCCTCAAGATGCAATAGATGCACTTAAGCCACTTGTTGAAGAGGATGATGAGAATGTGGATGCACTTGTCTGTCTTGGAATGGCATATGTTCAAGCAGAAATGCCAAAAGAAGCTGTCAACGTTCTTGAACAGGCAGAGGAGCTTGTTGAACAACATTGCATTGTTGAACTATTCCTAGGCAGGGCTCTCTGGGCACTTGGCAAGATTGACCATGCAGAAGATAGGATTCGAGAAGCTCATAGACTCGATTCTTCAGAACCAGAGGTCTGGCTTGACTTGGCACGAATTCTATACAGAAAAAATGAGTATAGAGAAGCATTAGGATATCTCCAACAAGCTACTGAGAGATTTCCTGATGAAGTTGAATTGGTAGGTCTCTTTGCACTTACACTATACCGGTTAGGCGATTTTACAGCTGCTACTGAGGAGTGGGCTAAGGTCCACAGACTGAACACGGATCTAATGTCTGCAGTATCAAACTACGCTTACCTTTTACTTATTCAAAATAGGATTTTTGAAGCTGCACCATTCGTTGGGCATGCGAATATTGTTGATCCTGATGACTATCGTGCCCAAATTCTTCTCGGTGAGCTTAGATTTCTAGCTGGTGAGCACGATGGTGCAAAGGAATGTTTCCAGCGTGTGGTTGATGAAGATCCCACGAATATTGAGGCTCTTTCCAGACTCGCTGTTCTTGCTCACTTGGCATGTGATGATCGTACATGCCAACATTTCTTGATGCGTGCAGAAGCTGAGCTTGGAAGAGATCCTGAATCTTGGAGAGGTCTATGCGGAGTCTACCCTCTTTTAGGAATGAACGAAAAGTACATCGAATGTTTGGTTCGATGGACGAAATCAGATCTTGGAGCAGCTTCTCCTTGGGTGGCATTAGCTATTGAATATGATAAGCAAGGAAAACTAGAATATGCTCGAAATGCTTGGAGAGTTGTTTTCGAGCTAAGAGGGTACGTTAAGATACACTGCAAAAGTTGTAACACCGAGTCTAGATTTCCATACGATGAAACAAATGGATTTGATATTTACCAGTCTAAAGTATGTCATACCTGTGGTGCAAAGATTAACATGCCAGCTGGCCTCGCAGCTACATAATGAGATGCTATAGATGAACGAGAGAAGATATCCTTCTATTCCTATTCCTGGAGTAGGGGCAATTGTTGTAGGACAAAAAGGTGTTCTTTTAGCCAGGCGTGATAAAGATCCAGGAAAGGGTCTCTGGAGCATCCCGGGAGGGGGTGTCGAGCTTGGCGAAACACAGGAGGCTTCTGTAATTCGAGAAGTGGAAGAAGAAACTGGAGTGGAGTGTGAGGTAGTGGATTTTGTGAGTACTGCTGATTTAATAACTAGGGACTCATCCGGAGCGGTTGAATTCCATTTTCTTCTAAACCATTTTCTCGCACGCGCAATTACTGAGAAGATACGTTCTGAAACTGAGGAGGGTGAGGTTAACTGGTTTCATCCTGATAGTCTTCCTGATGACATGGCTAGTCAAAGAATTGTAGATCTTATTCAATCAGTACATGATAGAATTCTCGTAATTATGAACGAAACATAAGACACCAGTATTATACTACTATATATCAATAATTGATATTGCCACGAAATATAAAAGCCAACAGATAATCAGAGAGTACGAGTCTTTCCAGACATAAGGACGTGTAGAAATACTATGTTCAGAACAATAATGGCGTTACTAATTTGTTTAGTGACCGCAATCATAATCGGGGCTTTCCAAATACTTGGCCTCGACCTTGCAGGAATTCAAGCTATAATTGGTAGCTCAAATATCACTAATGAATTGATGGCAAGAGGCGCACTACTCTTTGGAACAATGTTGTTCCCATATACCGCAGCGACCTCCGCAACACCCATTTACTCGCCACTTGTGGCACTTGGTGTTGCTGGTTTCATAGCTGGTCTTATTTCTAAGAGTGGAGTTAGGATGCTCTTTGTTTCAATCATTGCAATGGTTCTTTTCTTCCTTGGATTTTATGTCCTAAGCTACGCTGGAGATCCAACCAATGTTTCTGAAATGCTGAACATAGCTCGAACTTTTGCTATAGATTTCGGTGTTTCATTTGCGCTACTCTTTATACCTGGAATAATTGGTGCATCACTTACATCTGAGGACTACTAGTTCTCTTGAGTGAAATGGGGGCCTGTTGCCCCCAATGACCTTTTTTAATCTGATTTACTAAGTTGATTTGCTAATCTATCTGAAGTCAGCTGTAAAAATTCATTCAAGTGAGTCTTCTGAATGAACGCTCCTGCAGCCATGGGATGTCCTCCAGCTTCGGCAACCAATGCACCAATTCTCTCATTAAGCATGTCTGCAACTTCTACAAATACTTCTTTGAGATTCACACCAATTTCTACAAGTTGTTTGTGAGCTCGACCAGATAACTTAGCCAAGGGACTATCATCAGTTGTGTTTGTACTGATCCCGATAACTGGTTTATTTATTGGGATAATCATAGATCCTTGCGCCATACCGATTACAATACCAATTATAGTATCAGGAGTATCTGGATCATCAACAACATACATACCCTGCATCTCAATGTAACCATCCTCCTCGAGGCGTCGGAGTGCACTTGCTAGGTTCACTCTATGTTGTTGAAGTAGCGTTGTTCCTTCAGCAAAAGCCTCAGAGTCTTGCATACATACTCTTACTCCTACTTCTGGACGTCTGTTTCTTCCACACGCATTCAATAGCGTTGAGAATTCCTTTGCGCTTCGCATCTCCGTCTTTGGGGGTCTATGAGTGAGTACAATGGTATCACCAATTATTCCCTGAGCGATACTTGGATCATCATAATGCTCAAGAACTACTTGGATGACGCCTTGAATTGCTATTTGTTTCTCCTCTGATTCAAGGTCCACCCATGTCCTCCACTCATCCCCAGCCTTAAGGTCAATGCTGAGGTTCTGAAAGAATGCATAACATGCCTCCTCAGATCCAGTTAATCCAGGAAGGTACGGGTCTGTCGCATATTGAAGAAGATATGGTAAAGGTCGAGTGTGAATACCAAAGAAAGTGAGGTCTCTAACAACTTGGAGGTATCCATATGTTTCTCCTAATTCTACTATTTTTCTATTGAGTCCAACAAAACCTCTTCCATAGTAATCTTGCAGGTCTCCAGTAGCTCCCACAATAGCCAACTCTGTTAGGTCTATATTCTTATTCGAAACAAAGAGAGCAAGAAGAAAAGCTGTTCCCGCTCCTGAAAGGTCATAACTTCCACTTATGCCATGCTGCCAAGGATTGATTTCTATTATTTTAGATGATACAGCTTGTTGAGTTGACTCCACGGAATCATCAGACGGTAAATGATGGTCAAGAATGATCACAGAGTTGACACTATCAATATCGTGTACGTGATTCATTACCAACTCCATTTGACCAGTTCCAAAGTCGCTGAAAATCACCAAATCTGGTCCATAATTTCGAATATTCTCCTCAATTTGAATAATAGATTCAGAATTGATTTGGTGAACATTCTTCCACTCAAAGTCTTTTTTTTCTCGCTCCAACATAATTGAGATTATAGCAAGAGCAGAGATACCATCCGCATCTATGTGTGAGAAAGCAAAGACCCTTCTTGCCCTCTTAACTTCTTTAGCAGCTTTAAGAAGTAACTTCCCCATTGACTCTGGTATAGACTCGTATAGGCTCTCCATTTTTCCCAGTAGAGTGTCTATACATGCAGAATATAAGTTGGGTGCTCTTTTATAGCGAGTAAGAAAAGGTCGAAGTTATTCAGTCACTCTCATTGCTCTTGATAGTGCAAGAAATATTACTAGAAACACACTCGCAACAGCAGCCAGTGTCTTTGCCACTTTTTGCCACATTTTCAGAGGAATCTCCATTTCTCTTAGTTCATTTTTGATCTTCCTTAGATAAACTCGTGTTTCTGTGTATAGCGCGTCTTGATCATCCATCTTAGAAGAATATTGAGCCCAACTTTCATACAGTGGTGATTCTGGTTTTTGCTTGAGCCATTCATCCCAAAGCTGAAGAATTTCATCGCGATGTGGTGAAGGGAATCCCTTGATTGTTTCCCGGATTCGATTCTCCCAATCATCTGGCATTCTCATATATGTGCACCTCTTTTATTCCCGGCAGAGGGTTACTAGAGTGTTACTTTGTTTATTATTAAGTTTTGACTGGTTTTTGTTTAATTTGTCATTTCGCGCGCGGAATTCCTTTTTATTTAAATATGGCTATTTTTTGTCTTCAAATCAGACCAAACAGGCAACTATTGTTCTATCTCATTTTTGAGATATCTTTGCTCCATTCCTTAATATCAGTTCGAAGTTTTGACAAATCTGCTGGACTTATTGTGTCCACTCTTCCGTAGGTTCGGAGGATTCGTGTCCATCTTTGCATCTTTACAATGATGGCGCTTGCGGCTCCTTTACCTTCGAGGATTTCAGCTGATTCATTGATCTTCTGAGCTAAATCACTGGCAATCACACCTTCTCTTACTTGCGTTTCAAGTGTGTCAAGTACTGATTGAAGATTGGACACAGCACTTTTGTCAGCTAAGCTCGGTCCTCCAGCTCCGGCAGCTACAGGAGCAGCTAGCTCTAGCTCCTTGACAAGTCGTATAATCTCATCAAGTCTCTCTGTGTTTGCATTGACTGCAAGAGTGAGCTCTGATGTGTTCTCTTGAACCTCAGTGATAGCTGAGATGACCTCAATCATTCTATTTAACATCTGAGTGAGTCTCTCGATAGCTCCATTAATGTCTGTGAGTTTTGCTCTGATGTATGTGTCTTCTTCGCTCATTGTATTATCCCCGAATAAGAGAGCGCCTTTCCTGGCATGTAATGTCAGGTCTTTCCAATGTTTGAAGATTAAGCTTTCTGTGTTGTTTAATACGGAAGTCTATTTTCTTTCAAGTCCATAACCGAATACTAATATCTACTTTGTTGATTTTTGGGTTCTAATATGGAGATTAAATTGGGAGGTCTACAGCATCGTGTATGTCATTAATTATAAAGAACGAGAAGAAACTTATGTTGAATTAGCTGGTTCAAAGAATGTTATGATGCGCTGGCTTGTTGGTAGAAGGACTGGGGCAAAGACATACGCTATGCGTCATTTTGAGGTAAAACCTGGTGGAATAATCCCTCTACATTCACATCATGAAGAACATGAAATCTTTGTCCTGGAAGGAGAGGCTAAAGTCCTTGGTGATGTTGAAGGCTTAATTGCAAAAAAAGATGATGTCGTTTATGTTCCATCAGATTTGCCGCATGGTTATGACAATACAAAAGGTACGAAACCTTTTCGTTTCATTTGTGTAATTCCACTTCTCGAAAAAGAGTAGGTACTTTTTTCTTTGTGACTACACATTCGTGAAGGTGGAGCTGATATCATGAATCTGCGTGATAAAAAACTCTGGGTCTTTGATGTTGATAATACGTTAATTCATGATGTTGAGCATCCCACTCCCTTCGATGATGCTTTGAAGTTGTGGAATGCACTGATCGAAAAAGGATACAATGTCGCGATTCTTACGAATGTTGGTCGACTTTCATCTCGACAAGTCTACCAGGCAATTTCAAAAGCTGGTTTCAAGATACCTGTAGAACAAGTTTTCACTGCTGGTGCAGCAGCCGCTGCTTATGTACACAACAGAGCACCAGGAGCAAGATGTTTCGTAATTGGCGAAGGTGGGGCTCAGGAAGACTTTATCGCAAGGGGCTTAGACGTTACTAATAATCCGCCAATTGATTTTGTCGCAGTTGCTGCTGACCGAGGGATGACATTTCAGGAGCTTAATTTTGCCACTAGAATGGTCAAAGAAGGAGCCCAACTAATCTGTATTAGTGGAAGTAAGGACTATCCTGGAATCTATCTAGGGACTGAAGATACTTTCATAGGTGAGCGGTCTATTGTAGCTGCGATAGAACATGCTACTGGTGTGGATTCTGTCGTTGTTGGAAAACCACTTCCAGAGATTCTCATTGAAACTGTAAAGGTTCTTGGATACAAAACCTCGGACTCTGTAATGGTTGGTGATAATCCAAAATCTGATATTGCTGGTGGGAATGCGGCAGGGATGACTACAATCTTGGTTAAGCGAGACCCTAATAACATTGTGGCTTTTGAATCAGAGGATTATGATAGCACACCAACAATCACTGTAGAATCTCTTGAAGAGTTAATATCACAAATATAGGCAACTCGCAATACTCAAAGGGACGGTAGCGAAATACCTCATTCATGACGCATTTGGAAAGACCGAATATTCGTTTCGAAGTAGACAGACCTGGACTCAGTGTTGGAATGGTCATACTTAAGGACATTAAGGTTGGTCAATCTACTTCATCATTCGAAATGTATGAGATGGAAACATTCAAAGAAATTCGGTCTAGCATGACACTCGAGGAAGCGAAGGACGATCCAATTTTCCGGTCGTATCGAGACCTCTACTGGACTTTTGGTATGGATCCAACAAAGCTTCGTGTGTCCAGTGAGGCAGTTCTACGTAGAATTCTCAAGGGCTTGAATCTATGGCGAATATCTGACATTGTAGATATTATCAACCTTGCATCAGCTTATCACAAGATACCAATCGGTCTTATCGACGCATCAAAGTTGAAAGGGAACCTTGTTATTCGAACAGCGAGCAAGGGGGAAGTATTCCAAAGGATTGGAGGAAAGACAATCGTCTGTCGAGGACGAGAAATTGTCGTAGCAGATGACGAGAAGATAGTATGTTTTGGCTATGCTACTCATGACTCAGAGCGTACGATGATCACTAAGACGAGTAAAAGAGTTCTTGTCCTTCTTTATGGAGCCAAGGGAGTTTCAAAACCAATGATGAATGAAGCATTGAGAATAACACTTGATATGATTGACCAATGGTTGGACTGCAAAGTTTCTGAACCATTGATTTTCGATTCAGAATCTTAAAACTCTAGAAATGGCTGCCCAAGGATTATTCTCTCGAGTAGGCTATTCTTACTCGCTTTATTCACCATCTGTTCGAATTCTTTCTTTAATCGATTTTCATCAACATATTCTGGTTCCTTGATACCCATACTATTGACAACCATCTTGAGCATATACTCAAACTCATAGATGAGGTAGTCTTCCTTTCGAGTTTTGCCCTTTCTTGTCACTTCTTTCTTGACCTTCTTGGCCAATCCTTGTTTGATTGCCTCCCTTGTTTCAGTCAAATAGAATGACATCGATTTCTCATAATGCAGCTCCCCTCTTGTGACGAGTTCCTTCAAGAATGGCAAGCCAAAAGTCCTTCTAGCAATTGCTTCAATCCTAGCGACAAATCCATTGATGATATCTTCATAGGAGAGCAGTCCTGCTTGCCCTCGTGTTTCAAAGACCTTGTCTGTAACCTTTGCAGACTTGAACTTCTCCTTCTTCTCAGCTAGAAGTTTCTCTCTCTCTAGGCGGGCTGCTTCATCTGCTTTTCTTTTCTCCTCCTCCAGACGTTTTCTTTCAGCCTCTTTCTTTGCCTCCTCAATCTTCTTCAGTTTCTCTTGTCTGGCTTTCTCCCTCTCAGCAGCCTCTTGTTTTTCTCGTGCTATGCGTTCCTCCTCGAGCTTCTTGAGGATTTTCTCTTGCTCTGTCCTCAATTTTTGCATATGAGTCTGAACATCCTTCTCAGTAAGTGTGATGTGTTTTGTGAGAAGCCAACGAACACCTATGTGATTCACTTTGGGTTTAAGGTCCGCGGAGGAGAAGATGAAGCTGGCAGTTTGCTGGCCTGGAAGTTGAGTTATGATTTCTTCTGATTCTTTTTCACCAGCAATTGGCTCTAATATTCGTTCGAGAACCTTTAGTGATTGCTCGCTACTAATTCTGCCTGCTGAAATTGTGTTGAATTGTTCGAATGCTTTGTAATCAATATCTTTTGGGCTTTGAGTGGCAATAAGACACTCGACACCATATTTCCGTGCTTGTCGGAAAAGTAGTAGAAATGTTTCCTTGGGCCCTGGAGCTCTCATTCCTGCGGGAATGAATGGAGCCGCTTCATCTTGGAAAATCATCATACGTGGCTTCTCAGTAAAGCCTTGTCTTAGCATCCATGAGTATAACTGATTTAGAACAATTGCAATGAAGAAATGTTTCTCTTCTTCGCTCCTTAGTGTTTTGAGAAAAATAACATTGATTGGGGTCTTACCATTAACCGGTTGAGTTAGATAATCAAAATCTATCTCACCTTCTTCTTTGAAGAGGAGTTGCGAAGAACCGACTGTAAGACTTCTTATTCGAGTCGCTAAAGTTTGTCTCTCAGAGAACTTCATAAAAGGTTCAAGATCGACTCCTACCGTTTCTTTATCTGCAACTAACATATCCGCTAATTCTGATAATTCATCAATCTCAGTCTTCTCGTCTTCCCATATTGTTCTAAGAAGTTCATATATTGCTGCAAATGACTTTCCTTCCCAAGACCTTGACAGGCCTGAAACTTTCATCAGTACCTTGACTAGAGTCCTTGCTGAGTTATCTAGGAGTCGAATAATGTCATCTTGATCTGCATTTCTATCAGGAAGCTTCAATGGATTGATAGAGATGGCTAGTCCTTTGCTACTTGCGGGTGTATAGACTCTGACCAGAACTTTATCCATATACTCTTTGAGTCTTTCAGGTGGAACACCTTTCTCCGAAAGTTCCTTGGGATCGCCTGGTATCATTAGGGATGCAATGTCACCTTGTGGATCGAATGCAAGAATTGGAATTCCTTGCATAGCTGCTTCTTCTAAGATACACTTTGAGAGAACAGTCTTGCCCGATCCAGTCGAACCGAAAACTCCTCCATGTCGTCTAAGGAGATCAACACTCACTTCAAATTTTTCATCGGTTCGTTTTCCTTGCTCATCAAGCTTGTATCCTAACCAGAGTTTGTCACCCATGTCAAACACCAAACATCCTGCTATCGATTTTTTAGTTTTAAGAGCCTTTCCACGATAAAAAAGAGATGAAGTGGATGGGGAAAACCCCATCCAACTTGGGTTTTTATTCTCCAACTGGTTCGTATCTTCTACCTAAGAAGAATACAATTACAACAACTAGTACTACAGCTAATAGAAACAGAGCTCCTGACGCCCATCCATATGACCAGGTGTTTTTGATTATACTCATTAGAAGGTAGACGCCTGCCATGATTACACCTAAAACAAGTGAAACCAGCATGAACCGTGAGGTCATTTCCTTCACTTGTCCTGTTTCAGCACCCTCTGCAATCTTACTTCCAAAGAATACAAACACAAAGAGGAAGATGTATGCGATCACAATCATGGTCCCCATGTCAAACAGGTAACCTTGAGTGACTTCATCCGCATCAATACCTTCAAGCATTCCAAAGGTGAGTAAAGTTCCTAGGGCATGAATGTAAACAAGCATATTAGATAACAGCTTATCATCGGGATGCACAAATCCTGTCATTTCAGTGAATGTGTTGATTATACTGATAATCAAAACAACTCCTAGAATACCAAGTGCTCCAATCCATATGTAGAACGGATACTGCATTTGCTCAGGAGTTGCAGATAGTGATTCAAGCAGATATTTCACACCAATAGTAACACCAAGCAGTGTTAGTCCAATTCCAGAAAGGAAGTTGCCAATAGTCGTAAGCCTAACCATATTTGACTCTCCCCTGTCGGAGTATCTGAAGGCTCACTGTGCCTAGTTTCTATTAACTCTTTGCAATATCTCAGAAAGCATGTAATCTCTTTAATCATACGTGTGAATGACTGGTGCTGCTTCCTTGAGGAAATAGGTACCAATGCATGCAACTGCAATTAGAGCTGCTACTAAGATAGCTAAGCCAAGGAGACTTCCCATTTCATATGCAATTTGGCCTGCTAATGGTCCAATGATCATCCCTGAGCCAAAGAAGATACTATACACACCCATAGTGCTTCCCCGAGCCTCTTCACTTGAAATATCAGTGAGATAAGCCATAGCCGCAGGAGGGAAAGATCCCGCAACGAATCCTAGAATTGGTAATAAAGGCCAAATCGACCAGACAGCTGAGAAATTTTCTGAATTTGCGACGAGAATATATGAAAGGGCACCAAATCCAATAAGACCCACAACAATGAATGGTCTTCTTTTCATTAGGTGATCTGAGAGATGTCCCATCGTAATGATTCCCAGAATTAGCGAAATCCCAAGCATAGCAAAGATGACTAGCATATCAAACTCTGTGAGTGAGAAGTGTTCCTCAATTATTTGTTTCAGTTTTGAAATCATGAGACCATATAGAGAGATTATTGGTACGTAGACTGGTAGCATAAGTTGGATTCTTCGATCACCTGCAACCTCCTTCAAAAGAGCAGTCATGCTTACCTCAGTTTTTGAAACCACTCGAGTTTCCTTAATTAGAAAGAGTGCAAGAAAACCACTAATTGTGCATGCTCCTGCGGCGGCAAATAGAAGTATGTGAGGCTCCCACCCGAATTCCAATAATAGAATTCCCAGACCAAAACCACCAGCAAGTCCTACTAGGGTCGACAGGTCATAATATCCCATTAATCGTGCTCGATTGAATTCTGAAGAAGCATCGGCAATCATTGAGAGAGTAGTGGTGACCTTTGATGCTGCACCTATACCAAAGAGAACAGCTAGAATGTACGCAAGAAACTCAAAAGAAGCAATCCCAAACAGAAAGGCTGCTAGTCCTGTAAGGAATAGACTTGCAACAAAAATGGGTTTTCTTCCAATCTTATCGCTATATGTGCCAAAGAATGAAACTGTGCTCAACTCTGATATTGGATAGATGATGAGAATAAGAGTAACACTCCATCCTTGCAAGATGCCACCCATGTATGCGTTACTCGAGATTACAGCTATTGTCACGTAGAACGATGCTCGCATTATCAATGTCACAATATATAGCATCATTAAGGTCAGGAAATGACCAGATTTTCTAAGTCCCATTCTTTTGGTCTCCGCGTAATGTAGGTCTGGCCGATGCGTTAGCGTTTATAAGCTTGGTAGGTGCAACAATTGAACTATGGCTGGCAGTAGGATTTCAGGGGACATTGGTTCAACAGAGTATGTATACCTCTCACTCTATAGGCTAAGAATCATGGATGATGAAGACAAGAAGAAGTGGTTCAAATCTTGGAGAGAGATAAGAGGTCAATTACCAAAAGGTATGAAGATTGTTACTGAAGCGACAAGTGCATTTGGAACAGAATACACTGGGTTTACAGTTTATGAAGGACCTCTTGAGAAATTCCAAGAGCTTGTTGATAAAATCGAAGAATATTCAGCAGGGTTTGTTGAAAAGTCCCTGACTATTATTGGAACGAAGGGACTCTCTCTTCCAACTGCCGAGTTTCAAAAGATACTCGATGGGCGACCAGTAGATTAAGAGGGTCATAGGAGTGAAGCACAAGTTTTCGCGCAGGACTGCGGTCATTCTTGTCTTTGCTATCTTTGTAGGCTTTGTGATGTACAATATTGCACCAACTGAGATTGAACCTGGTCAGTATAGTCTGGCGTTAGAGATTCACTCCCCAGGCATTGATGTTTCTCAAATCTATAATATTTCATTTGTCAGTGAGATCTCTGATGGCAGCTCCAACTATCTTCTCACTGGATCTTTGACGAATGTCACTGTGACAATCCCTCGATCTATTGTTATTTCTCCCAACAATCCTTTCAGAATCATTCTTAGTGCAAGCGGTGAGAGTTTGTCTGCAAGTGATATTGTTGCGACACTCACAAATGATGATGAGTTTAATCTAACACTTCGTCCCAATAGACAATCCGGTCAAATCTTCATTATCGAATATCAACCATTGGTCAACTCCAATTCTGCAGTGATGATTCTAGCAGTCGTTGCCATTCTTTGGTTCTCAGAAGGAATCAGTCTAGTAGCAACCTCTCTTCTCATTCCTATCTTGATCGTCCTCTCAAATATACGCACACCCGATGCTGCTCTAGCACCCTTCTTTGACCCTGCTGTGGCGCTAATACTTGGAGGATTTCTAATAGGTCGAGCATTGGACAAATATGAACTTGATAAACGACTCGCTCTTCTGATACTATCAAGGAGTGCTGGATCTGGTTCTAGCCTAATTCTCAGTGTGATGAGTATCACAGCATTCCTATCGATGTGGATAAGTAACACAGCATCTGCAGCAATTATGATTCCAATCGCTCTTGCGGTAATTAGTCGTATTCGAAGCTTAGAAACAAGAGACAAATATGGGAAAGCACTTGTGTTGGGTGTAGCTTATTCAGCGACACTTGGTGGAGTTGCAAGCCTTGTTGGTTCTCCCCCCAATCCTTTGGCTGCTACATACATCAACTCATTCCTTGGGATTCAATTCTCATTCATGAGTTGGTTGCCCTTTGGACTTCCTGTCGTTTTGATTATGTTGCCGCTGATCTGGCGATGGATAATGTTTCGATTCAAACTACCAAAGAACATCGAGGAAATGAACGAGTTGAGAGAGATCTCATTCAAGGAGTATCTGAAACTTGGTCCAATGCCTATGGAACAAAAGTTAGTCGTAGTAGTTTTCATTTCAACTGTAGCACTCTGGTTCACAGAGAAACTGCCAGATTTCATAGCTAGTGCAATTGGTTGGTCTGGACATGGAATCTCAAGTTCAATAGTTGCATTGATGGGTGGTCTCTCATTAATGGTGCTTCGTCTCATTGATGAAAAAGATGTGTCTTCTGGCATAAACTGGTCATCACTGATGATTCTTGGTGGTGGAATCGCATTAGGTGGTGCAATGATTGATACTGGTCTGTCAGCTTTCATCGCACACCAGATGATCGGACTTGGTATACTTCCCTCATTCCTTGTGATAATCATAATCGGTACCTTAGCAGTACTTGTGACAATGGTAGCTTCGAATACTGGTGCGGCAGTTATTTTGATACCAATTGCGATACCATTAGCCACAGGTCTTGGTATTGACCCTCTCCTCATAGTGATGGTGATAGCTATAGCTGTTTCCATGGACTTCGCATTACCAACTGGGACTCCACCATCAACTATAGCTTATAGCACTGGCAAGGTTCAGATTCGCGAGATGATAACGACCGGTCTAATTGTAGATTTAATTGCAATTCTAGTTGTTACAATTCTTGCAGTATGGTTGTGGGGTATCCTAGGGTTAGTCGTGCTCTGAAATTACTAGTGCATCTTTGGAATTCACGAAGGGTTTAAATCGCTCAAAGGACCGCTCCTCACAAAGGTGCCTAAACATGAGTTGGGTAATGAAGATAATCAAAGGAAGTCCAGATGAACATACCCACGCTAAGCTGGTGAAATATGGTATTGGTTCTCATCCTGGTCCCCGAACAAAACTGACCTTGAGTAAAGCCAGTATCAAATTCAAGGCTGATCTTGATCAAGAAAAAGATATTCTTCGGGGATATCTCTTGGGTGCACCTGCTGGGACTCATAAGGTTAAGGGTACAATAATCACCTATAGTGATCGCACTAACGAATTTAGTCAGCTGAATATGCCTATTTCATGGTCGAAATCAAAAGGTAAGGGAACTCCTGTCTTCAAAGCGAAAGTGGATGAAGTTGCTCCAATCGAAGATATCCGCGCATTATTTGAAGTAGATGATCCAACCACATTCTATCTTCTCTCAATCAATCCTCGTGACGGAACCAAACCATGGAAAGTAACAACCAAGACTTCTTTCCCAAAAGGTGGCTCATCGGAAGAGGATGAGGAATCTGACGAAAAGGATCCTGTCTTCACAAAAGGTGCCTTAGGCAACACACCTAAAGTTCTTGATTATTTACTAAACACATATCTTCCGGACTTGAAGGACAAAGTGGAGCCCAAGACCAAAAACATCATGATTAGGAACAATATTGAGATTCTGGATATTGAAATACCGGATGATCCCTCTCTAAGTTTCGCTGAGAAACGGCGTCTTGCCAAAAAACATGGTAAACTGATTCGTGCTGTAACAATCGATGGGAAAGACCATACTCTTGAGTACGATTTCTTAGTATGATTTCAGTACCGTGACGTTTAAATTCGAAACAAAAGGGGTGCCCTATACTAAAAGAAGAGGCGAAATACATGCTCCAAGGATTTGAAGGATACTACTTCCCAATATCACTTTTGTTCATTTTCCTAGGTTTATTTGCAGCAGCTTGGTTGATAATCCATATTGAGCATGGACGTCACTTCTCAAAATTTAAAGTAGGATCTGCTCTATTTCTTGCATCAATCTTAATCGGCTTTGGTATTCATTTTCTACTGCTCTCAGCAGGAATTTAGAAAAATATATGACACCATCTCAACACATCAACTCTTGTTCAATCTGCACGAAATACCATTATTTAGCCACTTACAGACTTACTTTTGCTATCTTCTACTGGATGGCAAATTTTGAGTCTAAGAGGAATCCCGACGTGTTACTCGAACCCGATATTGAGAAACTAGCTATTGAAAGCCGCCAAAAGCTAGTTCAAGAATTCGCTGATAAATACGCTAACCTTCGTGAGCGTGTAAAACGGGTTCCTGAAGCAGATGCACAAAGAATTTCTGAACAATTATGTTGTCCTTCAGAAATTGCTATGATAGCGTATCTGATCAACATGGATGGCATAATGGGGGTAAAGCAGGCAGTTCGACTTCTCAGTGAAGAACTGCAGCGAAGGGCTATAGTGGGTGACAGTATTCCGAATCTTCCTGGGAATATAATGGAATTCGCTCTCACTGAAGGTAGGTGGGTTTCCCATATTTATGGAAGCTTTGTTAGGCAACTTGAAATTCATGTTCGGGGACTTGCGAATCTTGAGGAGGGAATTGAAGGTCCCGCTGTTGAAGTTGAGAAGGCTCTCTCAATCATAGCTGCAAGGACAAAGATGTCTGAAACAATTATTGCTCCTGTCGCAGATGAATGGCAAAAAGAACATCCAAAAGCAACCAGCAAAGACGCACTCATGTTTTTTGGACAAGCAATTACCAAGTGGAACATAAGTACTCTGAATGGAAAGTTCTTACAAATTCAGCGTAGGACTCAAGCACTATTTCGAGTTCTAAGAGAAAGTCTGCTAACAGCATCCGACTCCTTTACAATGGATGCGGCAATTAATCGCATCGATATGTTAATCGAAGAACTCGGACGCTCATTTGAGGAAATGACATTAAGAGCTGTTTCCCATCTATTACTCCATATAGCTCCACGACAGGCTACTGGAAGGGGGGATAGGTCCCCGTATGTTTCTGTGGGTGTGACATCAACAAGAGGGAACAAAGCAGAGCCTGATCTTGCGTCTCCATTTGATTTCCTTGAGCGAGATGTCAAGTTAGCAAAACGACGTCTGGGCATTGAGCGGGAGGAATATCTGAAACACAAGATTGCACGTGTATTACGTGTTTTGAAGTATCAGGAGCACACACATGTAGAGAGTGTCGAAAAATGTTTGACAGAAATTGTTGATAGACTTGAGATTGATGGCTCTCAACTGGAAAAGATTATCGAGGATTTCAAGGTCACCATTGCTAATGCACAAGAAGCTGAGAGAGACAATCTCTCTGTGGTTACAATTCTTAGTTTTGTGACCTCAAATGTCTATGGAGCGGATTCAGTTTGAGCAATGTCCGAACTCCCCTCTACTGGTTGATTGATATTGAGAGTTATGATTTCCAGGTAGGCGCTTTCAAAGATGCTGACTTAAAGGGTAAAGCACTAATTCTATCAAATCAGCTTTGGTCAATCATCCGTGGGACTCTTGTCTATTCTGTCCTAATAGGTCCTGGAATCTTCAAGGGTTTAGCCACAAGAGGGAAGATTCAGATTGATGTGCTGGAATACCTTTCAGCTCTGATTTTTGATCCAACAATGCTTCGTCTAGACGAGCCATTACCGCAGGTAGACATTGTTAACCCAGAAGTAATTGATCCTCTTGGTGCAAGGAAACAGGAGGAGATTGTCACAGTCATCCGTAACTTGGTTGTGGAAAAAGGGAATATTCTTGCAGCTGACACTTTAGCTACAGTACAAATGAAAGCTAATGTACCACAAATTGCTCATTATGAGGAGATTTACAAGCGAATCAATGTTTCACATGTTTCAGGTCTTCAACGAGCAAAGTTCATTCTAGCTGGTACAAATGGACCAATGTACAAACCTTTTGTCGAGTATTATAATAACCGCAAGTTTTGGCAACGAGAGCGAACATTGGTCATGGCTACTCCCTTTAACAAGTTTAGTAGTTTTGTTGATATTGATGTGATGTCCGATTGGATGATTGTAGAAAAGGCGGGATCGGACTCAAAGACTGGGATGGAAGCAATTGGGGACGAGTTTGAGCGAACGCTATCCATAATTGATAAAGAAAGTGAGTCCTATATTTTCGAGATATGATGCAACCACAAGAGTCTTTGGTATAATATTTTGCTCCATGGATGAGGACTCTAATTGGAAATTGCTGATGCAGATATTCAAAAGCGGCTCAAGAAGCCTTATACACTTGTTTTTAGGGCTGGTAAACAAGAGCTGACAACTAGAGTCGATGTTTTTTCAGATGTATTAAGAGACCGTCAAAGATCAGTTCTTGGTGGAATGGTGGAATATGGTTACCGTGAGTCCGGCCTTTTAGAAATCAAGCGTTTCTGGTTTATTAAATACAATAAGCCAATCTATTATCAACCAAAGGAAACTCACGATATAATAAGAAAAGCGAAGACCATTATTATTCCCATGGAACAAAAGCCTGATTTTTTGAAGGACCTTAAAAATATGTTATCTCGTTTAGATGCCCAGAAACAAAGAGTTGTACCTACATGTCAACATTGTCTTCGCGATGATAGACTTACCATTTTGACAAGACGAAATGCTGTGAAAATTACTGAGAAACAGGTTGCTTGCACGCATTGCGCTCAAGGTGACCTAAGGTTGGAATTGAAGAACATGGGTATTCATCTCTCAAAAGCTATGTTGAATCAGCTTGAGAAACAAGTGTCAAAGGTAAAATCAATTCCAAGAATGATTGAGATGATGACTCCAGGATTTGATCCAACAAACGAGCCTGATTTGACCCTGATTGACACAGTGGTCGCTGAGGAAACTAGAATTTCTCGTATGATATCTGAATTGCCAATCCCCTCTCAATTCAAAGACAAGCTTGTGTCAGAAGGATATGAACAACTACTGCCTATTCAATCTCAAGTTGTTGATGCTGGGCTCTTCAAAGATGTAAATCTGCTGATTGTTTCCTCCACCTCATCAGGAAAGACCTTGTTAGGAGAACTAGCTGGGGTACCAAAAGCCATGCAGGGATTGAAAATGATATACATGTCCCCTTTGGTGGCTTTGACAAATGAGAAATATGAACAGTTTCGAAAACGGTACAAATCTATCGGATTGCGAGTGGGTATCAAAGTTGGAATGTCCCGCCTTGATGTTGGTGACGAAGGAAAACCAATTGTTGATACGGACATTACAAAATCTGACATCATTTGCGCAACATATGAAGCTCTAGATCTCATTTTCAGATCAGGCTGCATATCTGATCTTGGAGAAGTGGGAACTGTTGTTATCGACGAGATTCAGAATCTGGCTGACCCTGAGAGAGGTCCTGAACTTGATGGAATTTTAACCCGGATGCGTATGCACTATCCAAAAGCGCAGTATCTCGCACTTTCAGCTACTGTCGGCTCACCAGAGGTTTTAGCAAAAGAATTACAAATGAAGCTGGTGAACTTTGAAGGCCGCCCTGTACCTCTTGAACGACATCTTGTTTTCGCTCGTTCTGATGAGGAAAAAAGGTCTTTAATACGTAGACTTGTTAATCAGGAGTTTCGCCATGTTAGCAGCTATGGTAATAAGGGTCAATCAATCATTTTTACCTACTCGAGACGTCGAGCTCATGCTCTGAGCGATTGGTTAAGAGAGCATAACGTTTCAACATCAGTATACCATGGTGGTCTATCATACTCTCGTCGTCGCAGAATAGAGTATTCATTTTCAAAACAACGATTTGCTTGTATTGTTACAACCGCAGCTCTTGGTGCTGGAGTGGATTTAGCAGCATCTCAGGTCATCTTTGAATCACTAGCGATGGGTGCAGATTGGTTATCTACTGCAGAGTTTGAACAAATGCTAGGCAGAGCAGGGCGCCTTGGTAAGCATGACCGAGGTAAAGTCTACATAATTGTTCAACCTGAAAAGAAATACCATGGTGGTCAAGATAAATCTGAAGATGAGATTGCAGTAGAATTGCTAAATGGCATTATCGAAGATGTTGAGCCTTTTGCAGACAAAGAAGCCAGTGCTGAACAAATACTCGCTACGATTTGTTCAACTGGTCTTGTAGACCTAAAAGCAGTTGCTCGAGCATACAAAAGGATGCTCTCAATGTCTGTCCCTCCTTCCGAAGCTCTAAAACATCTTGTTCGTACACACATGGTTCGTGTGAAGGAGGGTGGTGTCCATCCAACAGATCTAGGAAAGGCTACATCACTATCTTTCCTACCCCCAAGTATGGGTCTTGAAGTCATGAAGCTCGCCTCTACTTATGACGTTACAGATATTGCTATCATGCTTGAACCATTTGAGAATGTCTACCTTACATCCAAGCTTCAGGAGGAGGTGAATTCAGCTTTTAGAACTCATATGCCAACTCGGCTCTTCTCAGGGGTCTTTATCGAGATAGGCGATGCAAGTCATCCAAAGAGTGGGGCTGGAAGACTGCCTCAATGGGTGTTTGAGGTGTTTGGCAAGTGGACTACCACATTCTTCAATTGTGGGTGTCGCGAGTATCCAGAATGTGACCATGGTAAGATCAGTCTGGGCAGATGGCTTGTTGAGAAACGAAAAGAGGGCTTGAATCCCTCAGGACTTGCACAGAAGCTTCATGATGATTTTGAACTGTGGGCATATCCTGGAGATATCTTTTCATGGCTTGATTCATTAATCCATAATCTTAAAGCTGTTCAAAGAATTGCTGATGTTGCCGGAAAGACTGACCTTCATGTACAAATAGAAGATCAGATTGCACGGATTGAACGGCCATTAGAGAATATCGAAACAATCGAGTAGATTCTCTCACTGTGTAGCATTGTCCTTCTCAATCTCAAAGAGAACTCGAATGTTACCAATAAGACCTGGCGGCATTGAGTCAAGATTCAGGTCTAGCCATTTGTGCAGGTCTCTCCTGATAGTTTCCTTATGGTCCAATTCTGATGGTAATTCTGAGCGATCTTCAGATACCAATTGAAAGTGGGTGCATCCACAGCTGCATGCACCTTCTAGGACCATATCAATGTCAACAGAGGTTTTTCCACACATTCTACAGACAAATATCATATTGTCATCGCTCCAAAATAATGCATCATCAAATATCTATGAGGATTGGTATGGCTTAGGTAATACTTCCAATTTTAGGACTAGACTTATTTGGTGCTTGTTTGCGCATGTTTCTAGGGCAATTGAGATGGCACGAACTTGTATGTTTTGTCGCGAAAAATCAAAGATTCGCTGCGACAGGTGTCGAAACGAATTCTGTCAAGATCATGCCATAAAATGTCCCAAGTGTGGCACCATTACATGTATACGTGATTTGAACCGCAGGGCTATCTGTCCTTCATGTCACAAGATACTAGACATCTGTCCTGAATGTCTTCTTAATGGTAAGATTGTTCGAACAATAGCTGGTCTCAAACAATGTCCTGAATGTGGATGGAATGGTTAGGGAAACCAGAAGAATGCGAGAAGAAAGATAGTAATCGCAATAATAGCAGCGATTATCCAAATTCTCCTCCCATATCCCCAAACAATAGGTATTGGGCCAATCAGAATGATCCCCTTACTCTCCCTTCTCTGCTCACCCATTTCAAAATCTGTACGCATTAACATAGATGCAATTCCAGAGATGATGATGAGAGCTCCTATGATTATCAGTGCCCAAGCAAGAAGGTTGACGGGGTTTCCAATCTGCATCTGTTTCACCTTGAATCAAATATTGTGCTAACCAGATCAAATTCCATTTTTTCATAACCGCCAACTTCATCTCCCTCAAAAGCCCAGAGAGTTACAAGGTCTCCATAAATTTCGAATTCCAATGTCGTTTCTATCTCTTTGATATGGGTTCCTATGGGATATCTCCAGATAATCTCAAAGTCATAAGGTGCTTCTTCTTCCTCAAGCCAAGTTTCAATTATGTTGGCTCCTTTTTGAAATCTGCCAGAAAAATCAATCAAATAAACAACGGATACAACTTCTGTTGCGCCTTTGAGAAAGATATCGCAATAATCTACTTGAGATCTCACTTGTTCGCTATTGATCTCTACTCTCTCCTGATTAAGGAAATGCTGCATATTGTCTGCAAGTTTCTCAATCTCTTTTTTGAAAAGTTTCTCATTTCGTAAGACTTTGCGATAGTATCCATCCGGGTCAAGATACTCATAGCAGAGTCGTTCATGAACCTCTCCACTCCTCGACACCGAAAAGAATGAATCTGCATGAATTGGTTCTACCAGCTCGGATAGAGCATTTTCCACAACACATCACCTACTCAAGTGGTACTGCATGGATATCATTATCTGAAAGATGTTTTGAGAGGGTTCTCCCATTCTCAGTGAAACAATATGCCACCCTTGGTTTTACTTCTTTTGCGAAATTTAGCAGTCCATTGAAATCAGAATGGGCACTCAACGGAAATCCTCTCTCTCTGAATTTTCCTATGGTCCACCCAGAGAGATTGAAATATTCAAACTTAGCTTCATATTGTCCAAAAGCTGGTTTTCCTAAGGTTCTTCGTAGATTATCTATTGTGTGTCTAGAAGATGAGCTCACTATGACTGCTCCTTCATCAAGGGTTTCGCTTAGATTATGACTTCGAACTGTTTGGTGTCGAAGCTCTATGCCATATTGCTTGTAAACTGAACAGACTTTGTCAATACTTGTGTTTCCAGAAATGACTCTGACCCCTCCGCTTTGGAGTAATGCAATTGCCTCCTGAGACTTACCAAGAGAATAGGCATGAAATATAGGAATTCTCCCTTCGTCTGTGACTCTCTTTGCTGTTTCCATTATGTTATCATAGACAGTCTTCCTTGTTGGAAAAACCCATTGTGGAGTTCCATAGGTTGCCTCAGTTATTAACACGTCTGCCTCGACTGGTTTTGCTGCTTTGTGAACAAGACTATCAACATTATTGAAATCCCCTGTGTACAAAACCTTGAGACCATCATTGAACTCAAGAAGATACATCGTAGAACCAAGCACATGTCCCGCATTCAAAGCAGTGATGTTTACGCCAATCTGCCCGAACATGTCCCCATGTTTAATAATTGTCTGACTCTGGAACTTGTTAGACCTTCTTGCTTGCCATGTATCAAAGGTCCCTTTCGTTGCTATGATGTGCCTAGCATTCTTTAGACCACCGATATGGTCGGAATGAGAATGTGAGAGAAGTGTTGTTTCACCCTTTATACCTGTATCTAAAGCGAGTTTGACATCGCCATACTTCAATAGGAATCCAGTGCCACTTTTTCTCAGGCTCACAGTAGGCATGCAATAACCATCCAATAACAAACCAATATAGAACAAAAGGATTTCCCAGTATCCATATTCTAAAGTGATTTTCTCAAGAGTAATAACTTCCTACATGAAGAGATATCACATCTTCTTTCAAGTTCTTGAATGAGCTCAAGTTGCCCTTTTCCGATCAGTGGAAGTTCAATTTGATTGACATCTCTCCCACTAGCTTGGACAATAAGACTGTCTGCTATTTCCCTCCAGCTTATTGAATCTGGATCTATCAAAAGCGGTGTGACACATAGTGAATTTGACAAATTCCAAAAACCTGCAACAGCCTTAATCCTTTCTTCATCGAATATATTCACTAAGCAATTCCTATATGCAGCAAAATCACGAGTAAGCCATACTATCGAATTGACCAATCCCATTTGTCTACTCTGGTTCCAAATCAGTTCTCTTACCTGTTCTTCATTTTCTACATTGACCCATTGGACTGATTTCTCCCTCACTCCTTCTCTTATTGTGAATGAATAATGTTCAAGGTGTTCATTCTCTGAAAATCCTATGCGTCTGATAATATCAGTGACCCATGAATCTAATTCAAGACTCAGTGGAAAACCAAGTGTGTTCTTTTTGGTTTCTAGCGACACCAGTGCATCTACATCACGTATGGCGACTGTTTTAAAGAATGGCAGGGATGACTTGACAATCTGATAGCCTGATGACTCTCTGAATTCCTTGAATACAGCAACTGATGCTAACACCATAGCTAGTCTAGTTCTATCTCTGTATATTGATGTTCCACCAATGATTTTGTTTTCAATGGATGATGCAAATGAAATACTCTCAGGGAGTTGTAAGAACGCATTTGCCAAAGATCGGTCCACATAGCCTGAAGGACTTGTTTCATTCAGAAGGTTCAACCAAGTGTCTAATTCATTCTTGGCTAATCTTCCGTTGAACATAACTGGTCTAGCCATCCACTTCCCTCATAGATATCGATTGCATCTTTCCAAGATTGTGTTCAATGTGAAGCTCATAAGTAGTATGTATCAGACATCGAAGGGTTTATTCACACTCAAGAGTTTAGCTCGAAGTCGAAAATGCAGTCTCTAGTACTTACTGCAGATGGTCTCCAAATTGCAGACACGCCAATTCCTCCTCTCATGCCAGGTGATGTTCGAATAGAGGTCCGTTCAGTAGGCATCTGTGGAACAGATCTCGCAATCTGGAAGGGTGATTATGATGTACCTCTCCCAATAATTCTTGGACACGAGATAGCTGGCGCTGTTCATGAGAGTTCGGTGCCAGAGCTAAGTCCTGGAACTACTGTAACAACTGAGATAGATGTCTCATGTGGAAGATGTTGGTATTGCAGGAGTGGAAATCGTCAACATTGTGCAGAGAAGGAGGTACTTGGGATTACAAGAGATGGAGGTCTTTCAGAGTATCTCAGTGTTCCTGCTGATCTTGTTCATCCTCTTCCTGCAGGTGTTGATGTAGCGTCTGGTACTTTTGTTGAGCCACTTGCATCTGCTATAAAGACTGTTTCAGATAGTCCCGCTGATGTAAGCGAGCCTGTAGTCATCTTCGGAAGTGGAAAGATAGCTCTTCTCCTTGCACAGGTATATGATGCAAGCGGAGCGGATGTATTAATTGTTGGAAGAAATCGTTGGCAATTGGGACTCGCACGTCAATTGGGATTAATGAACACAATGGATGTCAATAGCGAAGATTGGAAGAAGAAGATAATGGGAGCTACTCATGGTGTAGGTCCCAGAATTGTGGTTGAAGCCACCGGAAATACAGATGGCATTCGAATGGCATTTGAGGTTGTTCGAAATGGTGGTATTGTTAATTTGAAGAGCATGCATGGTATTGATTTTCCATTTGATCCAACCGCAATTGTGAACAAGGAACTCACTATTTACGGAGCAAGTAGAGGCCCCTATGATAAAGCTCTTGAGATGCTTCAGAAAGGTCGAATTGAGGTGAAACGTCTGGTTTCAAAGACTTTTCGATTGGAAGAAGGCTCTAAGGCTTTTGAATATGCTAATCAACCGTCAGTGACTAAAGTTATAATAAATATCTGAGGGTTCCGTGAATGCTTCAATTTGATACGGATCTGCATATTCATTCGAGGCATTCCATTGGCGTAAGCAAAGACATGACAATTCCAATGCTTGCTCGAGGTGCCAGACAAAAAGGTCTTCACATAATAGGAACTGGTGATGTAACACAACCCGACTGGTTGCGTCATCTTAGAAAGAGTCTCACTCTGAAAGACAACACCCTAATATTCGACTCAGTTTCATTCATTCCCACTACAGAGATTGAAGATAATGATTCAATTCATCATGTAGTTCTTTTACCTAATTTTGAATCAGTAGAAGAGCTAAGAAAATGTTTGAAACCGTATTCACCTAATATAGATGATAAATGGGGTGGACGTCCACGTGTAAACATCAATGGGGAACTACTTGCAGGGCTGGTTCGAGACGTGGGTGGGATGATTGGACCCGCCCATGCTTTTACTCCATTCAAATCCATTTTTCGAGAGAATAAATATTCAAGCATGAATTTATGCTATGGTAAGGAAACTCCCCATATACATTTCTTGGAGCTAGGACTATCCGCTGATTCGGAAACTGCAGACTTCATCCCTGATCTTAGACGACTCACATTCATAACCTCCAGCGATGCACATTCACCCTCTCCCGACAAACTTGGAAGAGAGTTTGTACGTTTTAAGATGGATTTTCCAACATTTGAAGAACTCAAACTAGCGATTACACGTAAAAAAGGAAGAACGCCTATACTCAATGTAGGTCTTGATCCAAGACTTGGAAAATACTTCCTCTCGTTCTGTTCAAATTGCAGAAGGACTTTGGTTCTTCAAACTGGAAATGAGCCCCCAAGTTATGATAATTTGAACATCTACATGAATTGTAGGAATATATTGGAAAAGAAACGCCTCATAGATGACATACATAAGCGAAAGGTAAAGTGTCCTGCTGATGGCAAAAACCTCAGGCTTGGTGTTAGAGATCGTGCTGCTGCAATTGGTGATGGGGAGGTCAAGACACCAACTCATCGACCACCATACTTGCATATTGCTCCACTCCTAGATATCATTGCTCTCTCACTCGAAGTAAAATCATCCAAATCGAAACAGGTTATGTCGCTATACAATAGAATGTGTGAGAAATTTGGACCTGAAACACTCATCCTAACTAATTCACCAATTGATGAAATTAAAGCCCTAAATGAACGAGCTGCTCAAATGATACATGCATATCGGAATAGAACTATTGGTTATGTAGCTGGGGGTGGTGGTAGATATGGGAAACTCATTCCTCCATGGGAGAGTGATATGAAATAACAGTTGTAAAGGGTATCATTCGCGAGATTGGAAAGAGTCGGACAACCCAAGTGTCAGCTCGTCGCTGGTATGGAACAACAGACATCGTTGTTCAAGATGAGGAAACTGGCAAGACGTATAGTATTCGCCTCTCTGCAAATATAATGGATAGATGTAGATTTCTTCCCCGTGTAGGAATGAAGGTCATTCTTCATGGGTATGTCGAAGAAGCAGATTACGGTCTCTCTGATTTTGTAGTATCGAGAGTCACTGATATTAAACACGAAGGTGCAGGTTTGAAAAGAGTTCACAAGCTAGATTAACCTCACTTTCTAGGTCTAATGATAAATGCTGGTGCGAGAATCCATTGAGACTTGCATTTGGGACATTTGCCGGGAGCTTTTGCAGACTTTCTAACCTTGAAAATAAACTGACATCTTCCACAACTTGCGGGACGAACTAAAAGTTCCTTCGCTTCTCTTTTCACGGATTTTGAGATGTGGTCGATATCATCGTACACAATCGATCTCTTTTCTATATCAAGTAGTTGACATATCTCCTCTGCTGTTAATGGATATTCAGTTCTTTCTAGGAGCTCTGCAATTCTCTCTCTTCTCGTCAGCATATTAACTCACTATGATTGTGTTTGAGAAAAATATTCTGTACTGTACAGTATTTTGAACACTCTGTACAAAACGTAGAGTCTTATTCAAATTCTCATAGTCATTTCTTGCAGGTATTAAGAATGAGAAACTACGATACTGGTTTATCAGGTAAGGTACTTGCTTCAGTACTAGCAGCTGTTGTCATAACTGCTGGAGTTCTGGCTGTAGCATTGTATTTTCCTGATGACGGAGGCTCCACTCCCCTAGGTCCTTCGACTCTTGGTGCAAGAACTGCAGCTTTCCTCAACTCGATGCGAGATAATGTGGAGTTTTATTTCATGTGCAATTCAACACTGTTCAGTGCAATGCTAATTGTCTACCTTATTGTTTTTGCTTCTTGACCATTATCCGGTGGTGATATCATGTTCATATCAATGAGTGTTATTGTGATTCTATTATCTTTAAATGAAACAAGGCGGATTTGGCAATTGAAACCATTCTAATATCTCGGCAATAATGAGAGGAAAGTATAGGTCTAAATGAGCTGTAGTATAACATACTGATAAGAAGAAACCAGAATTGGATGCCATAGACTTGGAACAGATGAAACTAGAATCCCAGCCAAAATCGACACAGACATTGTCATATAATGATAGAGTCTGCTCCAAATGCATGGGTCATAGAGCTCTCTGTGGCATCAAACCTTGTCCAATTCTGATGAGAGCAAAAGCCCAAGCACAAATTGATGAAGCTTTCATAGGAATGGATTTGACAGGATCATCTCCCCCATCTGTCTTTGTGGGAGAGAGTGGTTATCCAAAAGTACTGGCTGGTCCATTTGTTCCACCTCTCAGGTCTGCGGAAGCAATGTATATGGAACGCCCTGACCACTGGTTGACAAAATCGATTGATGAGATTCTAGCACTCAGGTTTAGTCTAGTTCGAACAAAGAAGTATATACCAGTAACTGCAGCTCAAGATCCCACAAGAGAATTGGCTGAAACTCAAACATTAGCACTTTCTGAATCACCAATATTATCAGAAGCAACTCTGCTCAAGAGGCCTCAATTCACATCTGTCTTTTCGGATGTTACCCTACCAATAGGACCTTCAGCTCCTCTTCGAACCTTCAAAATTGAAGAGAATCCAAAAGTCCCTAAAGTGATTGATAGAGTTGCATCTGATACTGATCTCAAAGCTGAGATTGGTATAAGGGATCTTTTTGATGGTGGAATCAGGCTAGAACATATCACACGGCTTCTTTCAGTAGGAACAATAGGCCAGAAGAAGAAACGAAGGCTAGTCCCAACTAAATGGAGCATTACTGCAACAGATGATATCATTGGTAAACAGCTCCATAAGGAAGTCTTTAGATATCCTTGGATCAATGATTTTAGGGTGAGCGTGGACCATGCACTCGGGAACACTGTTGCACTTCTCTTTCTACCATGTGGTTGGCAGTTTGAAGCCATGGAATCTTGGTTAGGAGGTTTCAACCCTCCAATAATCACCGATTATGAATGGTTCAAAGGTCGAAAAGACTACGCAAAGGATGTCGTTGGAGCATACTATGCAACTAGACTTCCTGCACTCGAGTACTTAGCCAATATTCGAAGGCAAGCTGGTGTCATTGTATTCATGGAGATTGATCCCCAACAGTGGGTGCCACTAGGTGTATGGAGATTCAGAGAAATTGCCAAAAGAGCGTTGGAAACGAGTGTTAAAAGTTTCAGCACCTTGGATGAAGCATTGACTAAGATAGCTCCCCATTTCAGAATACCAATGCATCGATGGCTAGAAACAAGCAAGATATATCCTGTATTCATGAATCAAACAAAAGTCACAGATTTCTGGTAAATTCATCCAATGAATCTATCATACATTTCTCTTTTAATACAAACTTCAAAGGTATCTTATGGAGAGTTTCTACAAAATGCGCGCTATGAAAATTAAAATCATGACCCTTTGGGTTGTGATACTTCTAGCAATGCCATTCGTTCTAATTCCCAACGCCAGTGCTTGGACTGCAGGTGATGAAGCTGCAGTGTTTGGCCACACCTTTGAGGAAGAGTACTGGACAAATGACTCAATTAGAGTCGAAGGTGAAAGTGGAACGAATGCTAGTCTAACAGCTTCTTTTGTTCATGTTGGTGAGTTCTCATCATTCTTGATTGCTTTCAACAATATGAACACGACAGATGGGGAAAATGTCACTGAGATGATTTTGCCCTATCAATTGTTTGGAATGTATTTCAAGACGCCACAAAATAGGGAGGTCTTCATTGGTGCAATTTTTGCATTTCTACTTGCGCACAATGAAACCTATGGTAGTAATAACCTTCCAGATGTTGGGAACGAACCAGCTTGGTATGTTATCCCTCTAGCATCAGATAATACTTGGCCTGAATATACACCAGCTGTTGAACCAATACCCGCTACCAAAATCAGCGACACTCAATACCGATTTGGTATGAGATACCACAATCTGACATGCAGAGTAGTTGATGCAAATAACCCACTTGGATTCTGGTTATCATTGGCTATACCAATACTGCAAGTAGTGATCAGTGAACTAGTGATTCAATATGATATAACGATTGATGAAACTGGTCAAGTACATGCTGAAACCTTGTACACGATTGGTCAAGTCAAAGAACTCAGACTTTGGGGTGTTGATCATGCCCCTGCAGACATAATCGTTGATTCCATGGAGATATCAGCAGTTCATTATCTTTCTGTGTTCACATCACAATATACCGTAGCTACAGAAGCAGGAGTGGAACTGACTCCACCAACTGCTACTACTCCGTTAGATGAAGACATCAGTATCCGGGTAGGTAATAATAACGAACGTGCCTTTGACATCGGTTTAGGACGCGAATATTCCCTCATCAACGAAACAACTGATCCATGGACGACTGTTTCAACTGATGAAACAGCACTCAACACACTACTTGGAGTTCGATTGAGTGACCTTATCCTGGTAGCTTGGCAAGCTCCATTCTCTGCTTGGCTATTCGCACACATGGCGTATGGTCTATCTGCACAGCTCAGATCAGTCTATGCGACAGTAGGTAGTATGGTGGCGAATGTTGCAGCAGGGTCGGTGTTTCACAATAGCAACTGGTGGTATGGAGTCACCTTCCCAGAATGGGGCTCTCTTCGAATTGAGCAGGACCCAGTATATACTGCTTACACTAACTTGTTCGCTGAATCCCCAAGCGGTGCTGGTGTTCTCGTTATCATCCTTGTTGTTGGTGTAATTGCTGTAGTATGGTTGCTCCGGCGCCGTCGTTAATTACCAAAAACAAATCCCTGGATTCCAGGAATGGAACTCCAGGGCTTCTCTTTCTTCCAAACATCGGGTAATTTAAGAGAAGCATCGAAGAAATTGCTCTTGAGGACCTGACGTTGTTGTATGAAAAACTCTGTAGGTTCAGTGAAAGAATTGCAGGGCACACAAGTCGAACTACGAATAATAGAGAGCTTCAACGAGCAGTAAAGTTTCTTACCCCTATAATGGATGTTTCAGTCAGGGGCGTGAAAGCGGCTGCAAATCTCTTATCAGTCCTCATTCTTGTTTTCGTGGTCTTTCTACTCACTTTTCTTGAACTAGACCTCGTCATTATTGCACCTCTCGCAGGAATGGCTGGCGTAGTCACCTATTACATAATTGCTTCCTATCCCATATCTATGATGAATAGTTACAAACTTGGCCTCTCTGAAGAAGCTGATCTTGTTTTTGAACAGTTCATTCTCGTGTTCCAATCGGGAGGAACAATCTTTGATGCTATTGAGATGGTTGCTCAATCTGACCATCCCTACCTTTCAATGGCATTCAAACAAATCATTGGTCGAATCAATGATGGAACTCCTCCTGAAACTTGTCTGATGGAATTTGCAAAGGATCAGCCCTCTGATGATCTCAGAAGATACTTTACTGCAATTGTATCCTCTCTGGAGAAAAAGACTGATCTGATTGATCACCTCTCTGGAGAGTCCTTTGAGGCTGATTTAGCTCTTCGTCAAAAGAACCTCGAGTTAGAAAGTAGGTTACTTATTGTTGCTGCACTCGTGACTTATGTCCCAATCATGTTCACGCTTACTGTTTCACTTACAGGATTTGCTACGAGCATGCTGATTTTACTCATGGCTCCGGTCTTCATTATCATGAATGCACTTCTAAAGAGTCGTTTCTCAAGGCAATTCTCTGCTTATTTTGACCGTCCACGCGAAACAGCAATAATGGTTCCATCACAAAAAGAGATAATCTCAGAATATGATTCGTTTCTTAATTTCCTTATTTTGCTTGGGGAACGCTTGAGATCTGGTGATACGTTAGAAGTTTCATTGGATTCAATTCGTGCTGAATTGGATTACCCAGTACAGAAACTAGTTGATATAGCATTGGACTCTATATACCGTGAAGATGCAAGTATTGTGGACGCAATGGCTCGTGCATCAGATGCAGCTTTGGGTCAAAGAGTTTCTCATATGCTGAACATGATAGCCATAATGTGTGAAACCTCAGCTCAAGCTGCTGGGGACAGAATATCCAGAATTGCTACGCGTCTCGTTAAAAGATCCGCTGTGGCTAAAGAAAGAGATTCAATCATCGCAGCTCAAAGGATGAAAGTATATTTGCTTACAATCACAAGTGCTGCTGTTTTGGGAATGCTTGCATCGCTATCCCCATTCCTCTCTATTAGTTCCCTTCTATCTGAGGGTCCAATTTGGACTCCAGGAAGTATAACTACTCTGGATATTCTTCCTTTACTAATCACTTTGGGTGTTACAACTCTCTCGACTGGTTATCAAAACACTCGAATGGTTAGCGGATCACGTCCAGTTGTCATAGGCATAGTTTGCGGGCTCCTTTTTTGGATATCTTTTGCTTTATCATCAACAATGATGGGTCTATTATGATGTAAGAATCATTTATTTGCCCAGATGCTTATTGCCGATATAGTTAGGATGAGGTGAAAAAATGCTTCAAATCCCATTTTTAGATTGGACCCTTGCCGACATCATGTTGTTCTTCCAAGATGATTGGATTCTTGCCTGGACCCTCATTCTATCAGGAGGGCTCCTGGCTATCTGGCTCTTGGAAAACATAACAGACCCAATTCCGTTGTTGGGTACCATCTTTGATGGACTTGTCGCCATAGGTACCTACATTGGTTTCTTTGTTGGAATCCTAGACATATTTGTAGGATATGTCGTGTGGACAGTGCAACCAGACGCAATCATTGTTGCTGGTATTCTTGTCCTCATGGGATTCTCACTAGTAATGAGAATACTATCGAAATTTCCGCTTGCCTTGGTCTTTGCCTTGGCAGTGGCTGTCTTTGGAACTGCAGTGATCTACGGATTCTTGGAACCATTGACAACAGTACCTGTCATTCAGGATGCTGCGATTTGGTTGACATCAGGCAAAGGTCTGATAGTAATAGGATTCATCATCTTCTGCGTTGCATACGTTATTGGTGGGCTACTCATCAAACTAATCCAATTGATTGGGAAGATCTTTGCTTCAACCCCGGTAAGTGTACTTGTTGGACTTGCCGCAATTGCAGTTGGAGTGATAGTAATCCTCAATCCAGCACTAGTTGGACTAGTGGCTTGGCCATGAGTTCAGAGGGGTGTTTCACCCCTCTTCTCCTGTTTTTTTTGGGGGGAGATCATTTTGGTTTTCTTATCTCTCGGAAATACAGGAACTTGAGGTCCCTGTCTGAGTAAAACTTCGCCGCGGCATCAATCGCTTTTTTGGCTTTGGCAATTCCATCGTACCATTCTGAAACGTAGAATTTCTTGTCAGTGTCATGCTGAGTATCAGTGAGAGTGAAACCTTCAGGCTGCTCAAATTCCTTCGGAACAAGTAATGCGACTCGAAACTGTGCTAGACCACCTTTGGATTCCAACCAGAGTTCACAGTATGTCATATCCAATCCATTGAGAGCTGTATCTTATACCGATTAAGGTTTGCCTGTGGTAACATTCTTGTTCATGCTCGCCCAAAGTATTCAAATAGTAGGTTTGCATTACTTCTAGTAGCGTATATTTGTTCATAGCAGAGAGAATCGGGACATGATGGGAGGCAACATGTGTGTCGTCTGATGATTTGGATAAGAAGAAGATAATCAGCGTTACAATGAGTCAATCATTAGTTAATCGAATTGATGATCTTGTTCAAGAAAGAGTAGGGCGATCTCGAGCACAGCTCATAGAGGACGCAGTAAGATGGTTTCTTGATTTCACTGCTCACAAGTGGACTGAGCGGGGTATTTATGTGAGCTCTTTCAGAGCTGTATTCGAGTCTGAAACACTTTCCTCCCTATTCTTCTCTAAATTCACACCAACAGATCAATATGAGCTTGGAGAAACAGCTGGTAGTCAATCACCTATAGCTGATGTTGTAAGATTATTTTATGGGGAAGATCCAACAGATGCAGAAAGTCGAGATTTGGTTTTAAGACTCCTTCAAGAAAATGGTTGGGGCTTAATTACATTCAATGATGATCTTATTGTCATAAGCAGTCCCTTCTATCCAGCTCCATTTATTCGAGGCTATTTAGAATCCTTACTCAAAGTGAAATTGGAGGTAGTAGAAACAACCTCAAAGGAGAATGTAGCACTTCGAATCAAATGAAGTAATAGCTACAATTTTCTATCAGTCTAAGAGTGAAGCGCAGCTAGCTTACCATTCTTGTCCAATCTCAAGGATCTCAAATTCGCTCTCATAGAGACCTGGAATACTCTCAATTGTATTTCTGATAGTGTTCTGTTTCCCTTTGATATCGTCAGCGGAAAAATAGACCTCATAGATGCAACGATTCTGCTCAAAACAAAAACCTGTAGTAAATAAGACTTTGAGGTCATGTTGTTTGAAGAGTTGAGTCATCGTTTGCATTAATGCAGGATTGACTTTCTCAACCTCTAGCCTAACACGTGCTCCGCCCTCTTTCATCATGGGGATGAGACGAATTTCCCCTGACCTCTCGAAATAAATCACCATTGCAGCTTTCATATCTTTCAATTCTGGATTATTGAAGAAATTATCTGGAAGGCGAATCTCTCTCTTCTTATGTACGTCAGCAATCATTCCCTTTGTGATACCGGCCAAGCAAATCGCCTCTTACCTGTGGTATTGCCAGAAGGTTATAACAGTATTTGAGTCTTTAGCGACTGGAGCTAAAGTACAATCTCGTAAAAGTGTGCGCTTGTGGAACCTTCTTATTCGATAAATTTGTCTTTAGAAAGTCATAAATCACGGTAATCTGCGGAATTTTTCAACATATTGGAGGAACTCATCAAATGGCAAAAGAAGGCGGCATATATGTTTGCGATATCTGTCAGCAGGTTGTTGAAGTCAAGAAGTCTGGAGTAGGGACACTAGTTTGTTGTAACCAGCCTATGCGTCTTTATGAAGGCGATTAACAAAGACTGCTAATAGACTGATTCAAACTAATCATCAGGAATTGATTGATTCAAACATTTCACAAAATGTTCAGAATTATTTTCACGCTTGACAATGTTTATATTGACTCTAGAGGGGCGATGCCAACGCTTCTTGAGGTGCATTGAAGTGATAGAACTACCAAGTAATGTAATCAAGACTAGGGGACTCCTCAACCTTCGATCTTTTTCGGTTAACGAGGTCTTAGAATACGATGACAAATATGTCATGTACCCATCGAGAGAAGCGCAGGGTGATATCCATAAGTATGTTGTCTGGATCCTAAAAGAACCTAAGGTCATTGGTGTCGCCTTTGTAAAGGATCTTGCTCGCGAGATGGAAGAAACAAATTCTCAACGAGGAATGCTTGTTGGTGGTCTTAGGTTTACGCCAGCTGCTAAGAAGATGGCTAAGATATCTCGAGTTGAGCTGGTTGATGGCGGGTATGCTTCATTCGAACTTTTTGAACATGAACTAGTCCCCACACATGTAGTTGCATCAAATGATGAAATCAAACTTGTCCTGGACCATTATGGGATTGAGAGAAATCAACTCCCTCGAATCTATCGTGATGATCCTGCAGTGAAAGTACTAGGTGCTCGACCTGGTCAGGTAATTCGAATTGAGCGTGTAAGTCCCACTGCTGGTCAGAGTTATTACTACCGGTTAGTGGTTGACTCAAGCTAGAACATAAAGCATGCTCAAATTCGTTAGTTTGATAATGTTTATATCAAACGCTTTGAATCGGGTCATCATCACGGGTGTTTCCTACATTGTCAGACCTACTCGAAATACCAGCTATCGTAATTAAAACCAGAGCATTGCTTGCACTTCGGGGATTTACTCTCAAAGAACTATTGGAGTATGATGATAGATACGTTCTTCACCCAAAAAGAGACACAAAAGATGGGTTGCGTAAATACGTTGTTTGGATTTTAAAGGAAACGAAAGTTGTTGGCGTTGCGTTAGTGAGAGAGGTCGTGAAAGAAATGGAAGAAACTGAGGCGCAACGAGGAATGCTCGTTGGAGGGTCTCGTTTCACTCCTGCCTCTAAGAAATATGCAAAAGCTTCCAAAGTTGAACTTGTAGAGGGTAATTATGCTTCATTTGATCTCTTTGGACATGAGATGGTCCCAACTCATATTATAGCTGAGGAAGCTGAGATTAAATTGGTCCTAGAACATTATGGAATTAGTAAGACTCACTTACCTCGAATTCAGAGTAGAGATCCCGCTGCTCGTGTACTTGGGGCTAGACCTGGTCAGGTGATTCGAGTGGAACGACCAAGTCACACCGCAGGATTATCCTACTACTATCGGTTAGTTGTTGATTCCTAGCTCTAGATTACAATGAGCTCAAGCTGCAGTGCAAAGAGAAACATTACCAAGCAAGTAATCAAAGGTAGAGTAATGTTATCAGTACCCTTTGGACTAACAAGTTCCACTAGTGTAGCTGTGCTCGCACCAATCAAAGCTAAGGTTAGCATTTCAAACCAAAGTATATTTCCACTTATGATAAAGACAGGGTCTGATAGGCTAAATATTCCAAACCACCAAAAGGCTAGTAATGTGCCTAGGAAACCGAATACGAAAACAGCAAGCGTACCTGGTAAACTTCGATTCGATCCAAAAATGACTCTAGTTGAGTTCTTTCCATATTTCATTCCAATAGGTGCGCTCATTCCATCTCCAAACATCATGATATGAATAGCCGCTGCTGGAATAAAATAGAACTCGTGATATCCGGTGAATGTGAATATCGCAGTAAGGACCGTGATGGATACAGCATACCAGAATGGGCCTCGAACACTGTTATGTTCAAGATCTTCAGGTCTTGCCATAGCTGCGAAGTAACTACCAAAACGGTCCGTATTTGCGAGACCGAGCATGATAACAAAGGTCAAAGCTACAAGAGTTGCAACCCATGGATGTGGAAAGAATGGAACAGTCCAAATTGCTGCTCCAGCAAACAAATGGATTATCCGCCTTGTTACTTCTGTTCCTAAATTTAGTTTCTTACGGGTAATATCTGCGATTGTCAGGATAATCACTGCATAGAATAATGCGATGAAGTAGACAATAATATCTCCAAGAACAATCGAGAAATCTACCTGCATGTCAGTTACACACTCAAAAAACTCCCAACTACACTAGTGAATATATCTATCGGCTGAGAACTATGATCTTTCTGCAGGTTTAGAAGGAGTCTTTGCTTCCTCTTCTAGTCTTGATATCGCTTTCTTGACTAGTTTTTTCAACTCATTCTCATCTTCCCCCCTCGCGGAAATCCAAACCCGCATTCCCTTTGATGTTCCATATGGTTTTGGTAATGACTTGATGTAAACGCTAGGAATCATCTTCATTACAGAGTCGATTGCGGGAGCAAACATTGATTCATCTCTCATTTCAAATTCAACTATCTCCTCATAGAATCTTTGGGAAACATTTTGTTTGATCCAAGGTATTACTGAATCTTCGAAGATGAATTTCAATTCAGCTGGAACTCCTGGAAGACAAAATATGGTAGTGTTTCCATCATGAATCCTGATTCCAGGGGCGCCCCCAATACGATTGTCAAGTGCGATAGCCCCCTCAGGAAATTGAGCCATCTTTCTTCTAGCCCTCGTAAAATCTGGTGTCGCAACAATTCCTTTGTCATGGAGTATTCTATATTGTCGTTTAATCATCTCCATGGCTTCCTTATTCTCCACTATCTCTCTCCCAAGAGCTTCAGCGATGGCCCTTAATGTCATGTCGTCATGAGTCGGGCCAAGACCTCCGCTAGTGATTATGATGTCACATACCTCCCGAGTAAATTGCAGCGCTTTTTCAATTTCATCAATCTCATCTCTTACAGAAACAAGCCTACGAATATTCACTCCAAGGGCAACCAGTCTGACTTCCATCCAATGACAGTTCGTTTCAAGTACTATCCCATCTAGGAGCTCATTACCAATTGCTAGTAACCCTGCAGTCATAATCTCATTTTTGAAAGTCAAATTCTACTCACCTTGTTTCCCCAGATTTATTTCATTTTGAAGGCTCTTCGTAAGTTCTTTGAATGTGTTCAAGCGCTCTTCTGCAACCTCTCTTCCTCTTTCAGTCACTATGCACTTGACAATATCTGAAGCGAGAGGAAGAAACTCAAGAAGATTATTTCCCATCTCGAAAAGACTTCTACCTGGAAACAATCTCACACCATTCAAAATCCCTTGGATTAGACCAACCATTCCAAGTTTTAGTATCTTGTCAGCCTCCCAGAGTACTTGCGCTTCAATTGGCTTGAGAGGTTCTGAGATGGTCAAACCAACATGCTTTCGAATAACATCTGTAACCTGGTTGATTATCTCTGGACTAACCTTCTCTTCTGTCAGAATCTCTTCTGCAAGCTCAGCACTGGCTATTCCATGATGTTGCGCAGATATTCCACCAATTCCTGGTTTCGCAAGGTCATGTAGCCAAGCAGCTAGAACAACGACCTCCATATTTGCCTCGGTTCCAGACGCAATTTCTTTTGCTAGATCCACTACTTCCTCTATATGATCTAATCTGTAGTTGTAAAGTGGGACTCTTTGTTTTTCAGCTGCAGTTCTCCATTCCTCAATGGCTGTTTTTTTAGTTGAGGTTTCAACAATCTGTTTCAACTTCTTCTCAATATTTGGATTCATGTTGGATCAGCACGAGTCTACATTTTTGTTGCACTTAAGAATTGTATCAATCTCAGGTATCAAATCCTCAAGTTATTGGTTCTCTAAAAGTCTTCTAATGTATTCAACGGCTAAGTTGTCATCAGTCACAAACTTGGAGAATATTGCTCCACGTGCTTCTTCTATTGCTGCTGCAATTTTCTCAAGATCTTTGCACCAAATAAGATGACCTCTTTTTTCCA
>LRSL01000077.1 GCA_001563335.1 Candidatus Thorarchaeota archaeon SMTZ1-45
GAACCACTCTCAGACTCAACATCATCAATGTATATACTATAGGTTGTAGGATAGTTACCTGAAGCCACCCATGTGATACTGATACCAGTATCGTCTTCTGCGATGGTCATGTCGTCAGGACTATTGACAATAGGAGCGCGATTGAACGGTGGAAGCATATTTGTTGCCACAATCTCGCCAGCTATTGACATTCCAGGCACGGTCTGGTTCATTTCCACGAGCATGCCATTGCACTGAAGGATCTCAAATGTCATTGAGTAGTATTCAGTAACAATCCCAACTACATGCGTAGCATATCCATTCCAACTTCCACTCCCAACCACAGACATTATGGTGTTCCACTGCATGAAACACATTAAGTCGCCTATCGAGGCGGTCGGAACACAGCCCAGATCAATCGATGTTGCTACTGGTGCTGATTCAGGTGCTGATAGGCCTGGGAAGAACAAGAACTGCCCTTTATAGAGGTTCAGTCCAGGTGGCATCGCAGTACCACCTTCTGAGATGTAACCATTTAGCACATTGAAGACAACCCACGTTTCAAATGCTTGTGATGGAAATCCTGCTTGAGTGACGTTCACATAGAATGTGGAGTTCACTTCAAATGAACTCACCCATTCAAGGATTGTGAAATTGATCATCTCTAACAGATACCCTGGGGCATCGACCAGAAAGTTGGCATAGTCCCCTGGTGATGGATTAACAATGGGTACGACCCCATAGGACTCGACAGACACTGTTGCAACCGCACTTGCACCATTCGCCCAATCGCCAATGAGAGATATCACATTTGTGCCGTTGGTGAAGACTGGTACAAACGAACCATTGACAAAAGTAGTGTCAGTCAACTTGTAAACTTCTGCTGCGTTAACAAAGACGGTGATATTTACAAGATTCTGCATGTCAGTAGCCGTGAAGTTGATGTATACGAGTCCGCCTCTCACAGACTGAGTAGGCACGGGTTCAGTTATGACCAGATTATAGACATCAAGAATCTTTGTTTCCACATTGTTGTACGTTACTACTTCGCCTACTACTGGCTCCACATAGGCTGTGACATTTATAGGACCAGGCGTTGTCACAACGTAGCTGACCTCAAAGGCTGTCCAATCTCCAGGATCAAGAGAGGCCACTACAGTTGAGTCCTCTAGCACTCCATCGACCCATAGTTCAAGACTGAACCCGGTTTCAGTATTGTTACCTTGGTTCAGAACGTACGCAGTCAGATTTACTGTTTGACCAGATCCTAAAGCACCTGGAGCACCCAAGCCTGCCCGTAAATCGTGGTCTTCAACTCCCACCCAGTTGGTGATTATGTTCTCAAACAGAATGGCATTGTCAGCTTGAGTGATAGCCCAGCTGAAGCTCTGGCTCAAACAGAGCACCTTCTCTAGACCCAGGTCCACAACAGCCCCTAACACATACTTTCCATCGCGTGTGCGTATCAGCTCAGTTGCTGGGAAAGTTGTAGTTAAGCCATTAGAAAACCAGTCGTAATATAGCTCAGTGACACCAGTCATCAATGGATGTTCAGTGACAAAATCTGTTGTGTTGTCTTGGGCTGAGTCCCAAATCTCCTCAATTCCAATCCCTAAGTCAGACATAACGGTGGCTAGACCTTCAGGAATTTCACCAACTTGCATGAGTACGAATTTACCACCTCCAGCAAGGTACGAATTGAGTATGTCAAGGTCCTCAGTGGGCCAGCTGCTTCCGTAAGCGCCTGCAAACACCGCGTCATATGAAGCCAAACGATTGTAGACTGAAAGATCGCCCTCGAATGCAAGACTGCCTGATATCTCATCTGCTACCCAACCTAAGTCTGTGTATAGACTCATAATCTCATAAGGTCGCATCTCATAGTGTGTTGTAACAAAGCCTATTGCTGTTATAGAACGGTTATAGAAGAATGTGACAGTGTCTGACGCAGAGTGGTCTAGAGCATCATAGGCAAAGACCGTTAGATTGTAATGATGCAAATTAGGGACAACTAGGTACATCTCAAAGTCGTAGGTCGTTCTGTAAAGACTGCCGTTGATGTAGACCTCATAATATGCTATCCAGGAACTCATGTCGTATGCTGTCCAGTTGACCTTCGCCTCTAGGTTTGTCCCACCATCGAGAGGAAACTCTATTGATATGATTGGCGTATCTAGGTCCACCACAAGCGTCATACCGACAGTATAGTTGAATGAGTCTGTTTCCATGTAAACCTCTATGTACCGCATACCCGTCGCAAGTCCTGTCAGATCCAAATAATCCAAGGTCGTATTATCATAGAAAGTATAGTCCAAGAAGATATGGTACATGTCAATAGCCACATCTGAGTGTCCAATCCAAGTCAGCTGGTAGTCTGACGAATCGGTCATTTCTGGTGATGTGATGAATATCCATTTTTCAGGTGGCGTATAACGAAGTGTCACATCGTCAATGGGGAATGATGCAAAAGTGTGACTTACATAGTTGTCATAGATTGCTCCATGATTGAGACCCGTAGAATAAGTCCAGTCATAGATGTTCTCAACCAAATCATAGTTGAAGTCAATAGTTCCATTCTCGTAGAGTATTGTCTGAAAAGTGCCAACTAGGTAAGAAGATTGATCGTACACATTGTTATACTCGATGATAACGCAACTCGGTGAAGTCAACGAAAGGTTGTAGATTCCAGGATTACCATCCAGGAAAGAGATAGGTGTAGCATAAGGCGCCACTGCATACCATGAGTCTTCACCAGAGGATCCCATCCACACCCATGGGTGAGATGGCTCTGTGTTGTAGAATGACATCCAACCATTTCTTGAAACATAGACTGTTGAGAAGCTTTCGCCATAGAACGGAAAACTGAATGGTAAATCAATGGCTACATATTCATCCATACTCAAATCGTTCCATGTTCCACCAGTAGCATCGATCCAATTGAAACTAATTTCTGTTTCAGTATAATCGAATGATCCTGTCGTTGGATCAATCTCACACTCGATGAACTGCTTACTCTGAGTCCGAGTGTCATCCACCTGTTTAGACAATGAGTCTCTCAGTTCTATATTATCCACTTGTCTTGCCTGTTGGTCAGGCAAAATCTGTGGAGATTCTCTGAAATTCATGTGAACTATTGGAAGAGTGCACATGATATTTCCTAGCATGAAAATCAATGAAAATGATATTATACATAAAAAGAATCTCTTCATGATGAAGATCACTCTCCTCCACTTCTCACACGCTTTGGAATTCTTTTTCCTAAAGTGCTTTTAATATAATAAGCTGAATTTTGTAATAAATCTAAGCAATTAATGAATGTATTTTGGATTCTGAAAGTTTCTTAAAAATGAAGGAAATAATTTCCTCAGGGAACATGTGATGGTGATGGATGTACATTTGCAAAAGCTATCTATTATGCCAAAGTACCGTAATCCCTAGAAACTTCCATCCGGAGAAAAGTAAAAGCAGACATGCAAATGACTAATGCAAACACGTTCTGTGCTCCAAAATCTAAGGGCATTGTTACTAAATAGATGATGAATAGACCGGTGACAAAAGCTGCATAAAAGGTCATTCGAGGAATGGAACCATTTTCGAAGAAGAGATAATTTTCAAGAAAACCTAAGTCTGTACAAGGATTGATAATATAATCACTAGCTGATGTCTTCAGATTCAGCTGGTCTCATATTAAAGCAGCCTACATAGAAAGGATGGCGTCATGAGGCAATAAAAACCAATGTAGGAATACGATGACAAAACAACTACTCAACCAAGATTACGAGCATCAAACCTCAAAAGTCCTTGATTAAATGATTCAATGAGGTAAGTAGTTAATGTCAGAGTATCTGATTCAAGATAAACGGGTAGTCTGGAGATTCTTGTTGGTTCTCTTTATCGCAGCTTTGCTCTTACCACATACATTAGAGATCTCAAGCCACAGTATTCCTGATGCTTCTTATACGCGGTATAGTGTAATCTCTGTGTTGTTGACTATATTTTATGAGTATGGCAGCACAATAGTCGGACCGTACAGTACATTATTCATTATGCCTCCCACCTCAGCAGCTTTGTTGAACGCGCTGACATTAGTCCTCAATATCTCAATCATCGTGAGTCAGTTTGGATTTGCCAAAGGGAGAGTTTCAAGGAGGAGAGTCCTGCAAATAATTGGAATAGTTTTGTGTGTTCATGTGGTTCTACTGCTTGGCGTTTTCTCGTATCAGGTGGACGGATGGGCAAGTGTGTTGGCAATTCCTCTGCCTATCTTTCCCATAATTAGTACTCTAGCAATGCTTCGGGGTAAAACTCCAAATCCATGATTCCATTAGCTGTACCAGTGTTTTGATGATGCTAGTTTAAGTAAAAAGAATGATGAAAGATAGAGATATTCCTTCTATCTCTCAGTCCAGAATTTCTTTACAGCCTTGATGATCTAATGGGGAATTGTGAAGATATAACCAACAATACAGGAGTGTGCAACTTCACTGATCAGAGTCTCTCAAAATTTCATTCCAATCTTTAGTTTATTGAATAAGTCTAGAAATGTTGCTTCGAAGATTATTCTTTTATTAAAACAACGTTTGAAAAACTGCATGGATTAAGATTGGGTGAACACCGTGCAAGATGAAGAAGAGATTTCTCTGAGAGACCTTGTATACTTCCCACTCTTCTTCAACATGGTTGCTTTAGTTGCAACGGGACTATCCTTTGTGTTTCTGCCAGAACTGATGCTTGACTATGGGCAGATGATGTTCATGATATATCTGTCAGTGTTCCTCGCTGAGCTCCTGCTCGCTTATTTTCTCACTCGTCGACTTAGAAATACGGACATGTCAATAAGGAGCCTAATCACCCCAAAAAGAAGACTGAGATGGCTTCCTGCCACCACAGTGTTCATTGCGCTCAATGCACTGTTCATTGTATATATTGGAGTTGCCCTTTGGACTGGATATGTCACTTCTTTCACAGGGCTAAGCTCACTTCAAGTAATCTTCTTCATTGTGCTTGCACCTCTTGCAGCGGGATTTGTTGAAGAGCTTGCGTTTAGAGGGTACCTGATAGAGATTATGCTGAAGAAAGGACTCACGGAAAACAGACTAGTCGTGTACTCTGCTGTTTCTTTTGCTCTCATTCATGGTTTCTTCATAATTGACAAGCTGATCATGACCTTCGTGTTTGGACTAATTGCAGGCTTCTACTACGTTAGGGAGCGAAACTTACCTGTGTTAATAGTTTCGCACGTCGTAGTCGATGTGGTGACATTTGGTATGTCGGTCTACGGTTTCTGACAATTGCATAGTCAAAATGCAGAACAGACTGTCGGTCAAATGAGAAGAGTTATAGCGTCCAAATCATGTTCGCATTTCTTGACTATCTCTCAGCTTGGATTTTCTTGACTTCCTCAATGACTTCAGGTAGGACTGTGAAGATATCACCTACAATTCCGAAGTCTGCTACGCTGAATATAGGTGCATCATGGTCCTTGTTGATTGCTATCACCAGATCTGAGGAACTCATTCCTGCCAGGTGTGACTGTTTTAGTCAATTATTCTTATTGTCATCAAATCTCTTACTTCAACAATCAAGAAACCTATAATCACAATTGAGAGGATTATAGCCACTAGCAGAGGTTGATTGCCATAACTCTCAATTGTACGATAGAAGCTAAAAGCTAAAATTGTAGTAGGATGGCGATGCTTGCAATTATCCACGTAAGGACTCCTACTCTCTCTTCTTCTTCTAAATCAGTATTTCCAGTTTGCCTATCTGTTTTTTTTTAATGTGGTGTATACAAAGAGAGGAATTGGCATCACTATGTAAGTAATGCCCAAAAACATCCAAATCACCCAAACCCCTTGGTAGAGGAATACCAAAAAGATGAATGACTCGATCGTGTTAAGTTCGCAAAATACCTGTGGACAACCATCACCTTGAGATGGTTTGAACGGAAAAGGAAAGAGGCTATAACCAGGCGTAGGAAAATAAAACTCAAACCGTCGATTCCGTTGATCCCAATGCACAATACTCCCAACATCCACTATGATAGACAAATAGAGAAGTAATAAAAGAACTACAAAGCGTCTAACAAGAAGTGCTCTGTGCGTAAAGACCCAACTTCGAATATGAGGGAGTATTCCCGTAAGATTCTCCTCTGAAATGGACTTGGGCAAATCCAATCCCCCAAGTTGTATTGACCATCTTCAAATTAAACTGTATTCATTTGTTTTATCAAAGATCCTATCATGGTCTTGGAAATGAAGAGAGAAATACCCTCACTCAACAAGAGTGAGGTCTTAAATTAGGAATTATCTCTTGGCTTGTAGTTCCTTTATAGCTTCAATGATTTCAGGAACTACTGTGAAAATATCTCCCACTATGCCAAAGTCAGCGATACTAAAAATTGGCGCGTCTGGGTCTTTGTTGATAGCTACGATGACGTCACTGCTTTGCATTCCTATTTGATGTTGAATAGCTCCAGAGATTCCGAGAGCAATGTAGAGCTTTGGACAGACTGTCCTTCCTGACTGACCGACCTGTTGTGATGGTGGAAGCCATCCTAGGTCAACAATGGGACGAGAACCACCAATTGCTGCATCAAGGAGTTCTGCGAGCTGTTTTGGAAGCTCGAGGTTTGATGGGTCCTTGATTCCGCGGCCACTGCAGACGATAACATCTGCCTCCTCCACTGATTTCATACCCTCAACAGCCTCACTCACCGACTCCAACACCCGAGTCCGCACCTGCACTGGATTGATTGTCATTGGGACTCGTTCAATCTCACCATTCCTTGATGTGTCAGGTTCCAGAGGCTTGAACACATTTGGTCGAACAGTAGCCATCTGAGGCCTTGTGTATGGGGAGAGAATCTCAGCCATGATGTTTCCACCAAAGGCGGGTCTTGTCTGTACAAGCTGACGCTCCTCATCGATATCGAGTCCAGTGCAGTCAGCAGTAAGCCCAAGTGCCATCCTAGCTGCGACACGTGGAGCTAAGTCTCGCCCATTGTTGGTCGCACCAAACAGCACAATTCCAGGTTTTCTGGGAGCTATCAGCGTGTTCATAGCAATGGTATATGCATCAGTTGTATAATGGTCGAAGACCTTCTCATCAACAACAAGAACCTTGTCAGCTCCATGATGTATCAGCTTCTGAGCATGAGCTTCAATCTCATGACCAATCAGGATTGCAACCAGCTCCTCTCCTAGCTTGTCAGCTAACTCACGACCTTTTGCTATGAGTTCTAGTCCGACATTACGAAGACGACCATCACTGGTTTCACAGAAGACCCAGACGTTCTTGTATTGTGCAATAGCCTCTCTGTCAATAGCTTTCCTCTCAATTTTAATAGCATCGACAGGACATACCTCTTCACAGGACCCACACAGGACACATTTGTCCATGTCAAACTTGACCTTGTCACCATCTTTTTCGATTGCATCAAAGTTGCAGACCTTTGGACAGAGCATACATCCATTGCATGTGTCCCTATCGTAATGCAAAGTCATCTTAGAGTGCCCCCTTCTTTGCCAAGAACTCAACGAGCTCTTTCGCCGCTGCTTTCGGGTCTTCAGCCTCTATCTTGATTCCACCTTTCTTCTTTTCAGGTGGGAACACCTTTCTCACCTGAGTAGGCGATCCCTTCAGACCAAGCTTGTCAACATCATACCCCAGTGTTTCAGCATTGACTTCCTCAAAGGGTTTCTTCTTTGCCTGCATGATGCCCATGATATTGGGAAGACGTGGTTCGTTCAGCCCTTTGGTGGCTGTGAGAAGTACTGGCATCTTTGCTCGTACTATGTCATATCCCTCATCTGTTTCTCTATGGGCGATGACGAATTTTCCATCCTCACTCAGCTCAAGATGACGAACATAGCATATCTGGGGCACACCCAACAACTCAGCGATCTCAGGACCTACCTGAGCTGTATCGCCATCAATTGCCTGCTTTCCACAGATGACAAGATCAAACTCCATCTTTTTAATCTGCTCTGCAAGAGTGAGTGCTGTGACCCATGTATCAGCACCTGCAAAAGCACGATCTGTCATATGGATAGCCTTGTCACCCCCCATGGCAAGGGCCTTGAGTAGTGCTTCTTTTGCTTGTGGTGGGCCCATTGTGATTATGGTCACCTCACCGCCATACTTCTCACGTAGTTTTATTGCCTCTTCAACTGCATATTCATCGAACGGATTCAGAATACTTGGTACTCCTTCTCTAATGAGCGTACCAGTTTCCTCATTTACCTTAACGTCAGCAATCTCGGGTACTTGCTTTACAGGAACGACTATCTTCAAAGCCAGTATTTTCACTTCCAATGGTCTTTTGTGGGTCAGTTTCGAGGAGGTCCCCGATATAAGGAATACGCACTGGATATAGAATAGTGAAGAGTGTCCTCATTGATTCTTGGTGCTCTCACAACTCATAAGGACAGGAATATTCAAATGAAAGCACCTTCACTATCATGAATTCGAATTGAAAGCAACACTAGAATAGGAGTTGGTAGGAGATGGCTCTTTGTTCACTCTCATATTCTAAAGGGGTAATTATAGTAATTCTGATAGTTCTACTAGTTGGTTCTAGCAGAGATGATCAGCATTTTCAGCTCAACACGCCATCAATCGCTAAGCACTATTCCATAAGTGACTATGCAACAAGAAGCCCTATCAATGTCACAGGGGATGCGGCTTTGGATTCACTTGGTTTGCCAGGTAGTGGTAATCAGAGTCAACCATACTTGATTCAAGGTTTTAACTTCACTGACTATCCTGAGGATTCTGCTATTGCTCTGTATGACACGACACGATATGTGACCATAAGGGACTGCCACTTTGGAGGATCATTTAAAGTATCTATTACACTCTCAGCGGCTCATAATGTGCTCGTCTTCAATAATTCATTTCAAGCACATTGGCGATCCATTTATTCTGTGGGTTGCTCAAATCTAGGAGTGATCAACAATACGTTTTCCTATCCTGTCGCTTTGTACTCGAGTCCTGGTTGCCTTTTCACTAACAACATTCTCAATCCTGTAAGAGTGTATGAAGGCCATTATATCAAAGATGCAACAAACTCTATCATTGTCAACAATACCTGTGTATCAGGTGGTATATATGTTGAAACCGGCACAAATGTAACATTCTCTAACAATACTGTTGGAGGGAAACCAATAGGCCATTTTGAGGGGCTTCAGGACAATATAATCAACGGAGCAGATTATGGACAAATTGGAATTAATCAGTGTAGAAATGTGACAGTTAAAGGTGGGACCTTCAACAATAATGACGTAGCTATCTGGGTTGTTGATAGTACAAACTGTACAGTCCAGGATGTTAATACCTATAACTGCTGGAGTTCTGTAGGATTCAGTCGATGCAACCAGTCATTTGTATTCAATGCGACAGGTGGTTTTCTGTCATCGATTTATGGAGTTTCGATTTCCGACTCCCAAAATATCATTGCAAGGGATTGTGAATTCACAGCATGTGGTTACTATGGAGTATCAACATGGAATTCAGAAAGAGTGACAATTATTGATAATATGTTACAGAATGGAGGATGGGGCATTTATGTGTATGAGTCATCTCAATTAGAGGTGGCCAACAACCAAATAATTTCAAACAATATGGGACTTGAGGTGTCTATAAGTCAAGACATTCAAGTGATTGGAAATGCTATTCTTGATTCTCAAGAGTATGGGATCTTACTAAATCAAATCACAACCGACTCAGTTCGTCTGTCTAACAATAATGTGACTGGAGGAACAATTGGAATCGAGGTCGAGAACTCAAGTGATGGCCCACTCATTGAGAACAACACAATCAACAGTGGACAAAATTATGGTATCAATCTCGAGCTGTCAACCAACGTCACAGTTCGGTTAAATAATTTTTCAAATTGTGGACTTGGCATAAATGGCTTGATGTATACATCCCAGTTTGTTCACGGCGATATTCAACTATGGAAACATCAGATTAATGGAAACACCGTGAACACCCACCCACTTGTTTATCTGAGGGAGGCTAGTGATCAAGCAGTGGACCCATCTGCTGGACAAGTCTGGCTCATAGACTGCGACACAATAAGTGTTCTTAGTCTGAACGTTTCGAATTCAGGAGTCGGTTGTGGAATAGCACACAGCAGTAATATCCATGTGTCTGGACTCATATCCGACTTCAACATATGGGGTATATTTCTTACCTCTACTTATTCCTGCACTGTAGAGTTCAGTAGATGTAGCTTCAATGTAGAAGGCATCTATGGGCAGGTTTCAACAAATCTTCGTATTCATAATAATACATGCAAGTACAATGATGAGAATATGGTCGTCTTGGGGGGTCCTGGGCTCACTGTGACATCGAATGAATGTGGTCACAACACGGGTGTGGGAGTTCTAGGGAGTTACGGATCCATTGGAATACAGGGTTGCAGCCACGCAGATATTTCTAACAACACATGTTATGATGCTTGGAGTGGGATATATGTTTCAGGGTTTAATCAGGAAAATGTGAGTATTTCTGGAAATAACTGCTATCAGACAGGTGCAGGCATATGGACATCCTCACTATCAAACAGCTCTGTTGTGGATAACTTCTGTCATGATAGTGGGGAGGGTGTTGGCGTTTGGCTCTGTTACAACATCACACTTCTATCAAATGTCTTCTCGGAAATAGTTGACACAAATGTCCATGTGTATCATGGATCAGACAATACACTTGACAGTAACCACTTTGGAGGATGTACTTATGCTACAGTATTCTTTGAAGCTTCACCTGATGGTGCTATAAGAAACAATAACCTTACTGGTGATGCGCCAATCGGTATCCAACTCAAGGACTCTCCACGCGCTTCAATCTACAACAACACCGTGGACATTGTAGGGTCTTTAGGGTCAGTAAGTGTCCTTCTTAATGACTCATCAGATTGTATTTTACAAGAGAATTTGATATCAGGTGCAATTAATTTCGGGATTCATTCTTTCAACTCAACTAATACAATATGCAGAAACAACACGATAATGAACTGTGCGAATGATGGAATTTGGTTCGACTCCTCAGTGGATGGTCAGGCAGACTCTAACTGGATAAGTGATTGCCTTGTTGGGATTCACGATTCATTCTGCAATACCTCTATTCATATTACAAACCAGATTAACAATTGCTCTAAGGGTATCTTTCTCCAAGAGTCGCGACAATCACACACAGAGTATAATATCCTGTTTGACAACATTGTTGGCATCGAGATCGAATATTCCTACAACATTATCTTGTCCCACAACAATATCAGTTATTCCCAGTCCAATGGCTTTACTCTCAATAATGTGGATACATGTGCTATGACTGATAATCTCATTCACAACAGTATAGATACTGGCCTTGCTATTTACCAGTCTCAATATGTTACCGTTACAAACGGTACATTCTACTCTAACGGACAGTCAGCATGTGTGTTGATTGAGTTTTCAAACAATTGTGTTCTATCTGACTGTGAAGTAAGGGACAACTCTTACGGTGGTGTGTATCTGGAGTCATCCACGGACTGCCTCATCATCAACAACGTGATTATGAACAATCTACTCGATGGAATACGGATCATGGGATCTAGCAACCAGAACACGGTTTATGGCAACACACTGGCACTCAACATTGGTGGAAATGGAAAGGACTACGGGATAAATAATGCATGGGATGATGGTATGGGAATAGGTAATATTTGGGATGACTATTCGGGTACAGGAGTGTACCAAATTCCTGGTTCTGCTGGAAGCATTGACCACTACCCACTCCTCTACGATATCAACAGACCAAGTATTGATAGCCCGGCCGACATATACTATGATTATGGAGCAACTAACCAAATCATCACATGGTCGTGCAGTGATGACAATCCATCCTTATTCTATGTATTTGTTAATGGCACTCAGATTAATCAAGGTGTTTGGGATGGTAGTAACATCTTCTTCAATGTTACAGGACTTACACCAGGTGTATACGACTATACCTTGCTTATCTATGACTTGGGAGGAAATTATGCATCCGATTCAGTTCTTGTTATTGTAACTGGTCCAGCACTCCCAAGTATAATAGGAGCTCCCATAGAATCGACAACGATTGAAGTCGGAAGCTCTGAGAGTGTACTTACCTGGAACGTGGTCACTCCGTTCCCGAACAACTATCAGATTCTTGTCAATGGAACTGTTGTGCAGGAAGGAGATTGGGATGGGTCTGCGATTACGTTTGGATTGGGTCAACTGAGTGTGGGGTTGTATAACATTACATTAGTGGCATATGATGAACTCGGAAACTTCGCAAGTGATTCAGTATGGGTACAGGTGAATCCTTCTTCTTTGGATTTGACGCAAATACCAATATCACAGATTGTTGCTATAGCAGCACTTTGTATACTTGGATACTTTGGCTACAGGATTCTTGCTCATAGCAAGAAACAGAAGTCAGAATCAGATTGGAGAGAGATGTTAGACGACTTCGGACGTTACTAGAGTGTGGTTTTATCATAGTAGGAAGTAGTTTAATCCACATAGCGGGAGTGAAGTGATTTCACCTTAAGCAGTGATTGAAACTTACATGAGCTGTTTATTTGTGTACTAAATGTTGTAGGATAGGTATTGCAGAAACCCTGTTCATCTCAAGCCCCACCTCACTCTCATCAAGACCCATTGCAAGGCCGAGTATCTGCGGATAGAGAAGGACTGGGAGGTTATACTCCTCACCATAAGACTCCTTCAGACCCAGCTGTTGCAGGTCAAGTTGATTGCAACAAGCAGGACAAACGACAGTAATAAAAACCGCTCCTGCTTCCTTCATTGATTTGAGCTTGTCCCGAGCGAGTCTTATGGCTAGATCCTCATCTACAGGGAGCACAGTGGCACCACAACACTGTTTCCACAAGGGATACTCGATGACCTGCGCGCCAGTGACTCTCATAAGTTCATCCAGAATAATTGGAGTGATTTCAGTAACATCTGTAGGTCGAAGAACATGACATCCATAGTGAATCGCTATACCAACACCATCAAGGGGTCTTGTAATCTTCTTTCTTATGGAGTCAATACCAACATCTGCATGGAGGACCTCTATGAAATGACGTGGTCTGCTTATGCCCTTAAACTCAAAACCCTCTTGTTTCAATTCATCGTTGACCTTTTCTCTGGTTTTTGTATCATGCCTTAGAAGATGATATACATCTTTTAGACTACCAAAGCAACCATTACAAGGAGTGACGACATCGTGTCCAATTCTGTCAGCTATCGCAAGGGTACGAGCGTTCACTTTCAACCAACCTAAATAGTCCATTGCTCTCAGATTTGGACTGCCACAACATGCCACATCTTCTAAGTATTCTAGTTCCAGTTCCAAGATTTCTGCGACACGACACATGGACGCTTCATAGTTGGGATAGTTCGCAGGCACGCTGCAACCCATATAGAGGCTATATTTGGGCATGTCACTTCCCCTCCTTGACAAGTCGACCAGTGCGAGTTTCACTTAGGATTTTTTTCACAGGATCCGTTGAGAGACCTGGCACCTCCGGTTCGAGATCCAAGTCTTCCCGCTCCCAATCAGCAGTGACTGTATATAGCTGACCCTTCTCAATGAGCTCCTTTCCAAGTGCGATGATACTACTTGGAACACTTCCCTCTTCAGCTGCAAGGTTCTTGCAGTCAAAGAAGATGTCTGTAACGCGTACAAGTTGAGGACATCGTTCCTGACACTCAAAGCATGTCAAACAGAGCCAGATTTCCTTCGAGGAGAGCACCTTTTCCCTCATCCCAAGGAGAATCATCCGAATCAACTGATGCGGTTTGATGTCCCAGACATTTGCAATTGGACATGCAGCTGTACAGGTTGAGCAAGCAAAACATGCAGATAGATCTTCGGCATTTGGCATGCTTTGTATCTCTCTTCTAAAACCTAGGTCAAGCTGTGACATGTCAATTGGGTCAATAAGAACTTCTGGAGGGGTTATCTTGTTTCGAGTTTCAGTCAGGTTGATGCACCTCCAGATGTCTTTTCTGCCTGCTCACGTTTTTTGTGAGCTGAAATGAGACCGAGAATCTCAGCCTCTATCTGTTCGGTCGTGAAATGCCTTCGCGAGATGGCTCCCGTGGGACACACAACCTGACACTTTCCACAGCCTGTACAGAGGATTGAACTGATTTCTGCCAGTTCTTTTTCGTCATCTGTGACAGTCATAGATATTGCAGTGAATGGACAGACCTTCTCGCAGAGACCGCACCCTATGCAGAGGGCATCATCAACAACCGCCTTGTCCATCTGCACTCGGACCCTGCCCTTGAGCACATGTGACGCGGCTGCACTTGCTGCAGCTTTTCCGTCAGCGACGCTAGCAGGGATATCCTTAGGGCTCTGACAGGCTCCAGCGATGAACACACCTCTTGATTTTGTGTTCACCGGTTCGAGTTTTGGATGGAGCTCCTTCATGAAGCCCCCTTCACTTCGATCCACACCAATCATATGTGCAAGATGAGCTGCTCCCGGCGATGGGTCTATAGCCATGGTCAGGACTACCATGTCAAAGTTGAGACGTAGTAGACTACCTGTCCCTTGATCGAAGACGGTGAAAGAGATACTTCCATCCTTTTCTTCAGTCATGTCACTCGGGAACCCTCGCACGAATCGTACTCCACTCTCACGCACTCGTCTGTAGAACTGTTCATACTCTTTACCTCCAGCCCTGAGCTCATGATAGATAATCCATTGTTCAATGTCATCAGGATACAATCTTTGAGTCATCTCTGCATGTCTGAGTGTGTACATGCATCCAAAGTTGCAACACCAGGGGCGACGATTCTCATCTCTTGAACCTGCACAGTTGATATACGCTATGCGTTTGGGAGGCTGCTCAAACTTCGGTGGGATGAGTATCTTACCCTCAGTTGGTCCCACCAGACTTAGTAAGCGACCATACTGACCTGCGGTTACCACACGGTCAAATTTGCCTCCCCCATATTCAGGCAGTTCCTTGATGTCCATCTCTATGAATCCTGTTGCAGCAACGATTGCACCAACAGTGATCTCAATCTCTTCCTCTTCAACATCATATGAGATGGCATCACTGGGACACTTCTCGGAACAGATAGTGCAACCATCGGTCCAGTGAGTGCATGATTCCCTGTCAAGGAAGAACACTCCTGGAACCGCTTGTGGAAAGGGTTTGTAAATCGCCTTTCTCTCCTCAAGTCCGAGATTCCACTCATCAGGGCCTTTTGCAGGACAGTTTCGTTCACAAGCTCCACAGTTGATACATTTCTCTATGTCAACATATCGAGGGTATTTCTTCACGCGTACCCTGAAGTTACCATAGTCCCGTTCAACCTCAATGACCTCTGAATAGCTGAGAAGCTCAATATTCTTGTGACGTTCAACTGCAGATAGTTTGGGAGAGAGAATACACATCGAGCAGTCAAGTGTAGGGAAGGTCTTTTCCAGACGGGCCATATAACCTCCGATTGACGTGTACTTCTCTACGAGGTATACCTTGATGTCCTTGTCAGCAAGGTCAAGCGCAGATTGTATTCCGGCTATGCCAGCACCTATCACGAGAACACTCTTTTCCACCGGATATTCCTCAAATCCAATGTCTTCCAGCTTCTTTGCCCGTTCAATCGCAGCCACGACAAGGTCGTAGGCAACTTTGTATGCCTCTTCTGGGTTGTCGTCATGGATCCACGTGTCATGTTCTCGAAGGTTTGCCTGAGCCAAACGGAAGGGATTGAGACCATTCTCTTCAAGAATCTCTCTGAATAACTGTTCATGGAGCTTTGGCGTGCAAGCGCCAATAACAACACCGGTGAGATTGTGATCTTTGATCTGCTTGGCTATTGTGTCCTGTCCATCTTTTGAGCAGGTGAACATGTTGGATGTAGTGAACACAACACCTGGATAGTCCTTAAACTCCCGGGCAAGCTTCCTGACATTGATTACACCACCAATGTTAGTCCCGCAGCTACAGATGAAGACTCCAATACGATCTTCCGTGTCCTTCTTTTTTGTCAATTAGGATTGCACCTCCAGTTTCCCCCGCACAGGGCTGGGTCCCAGATTCTTGATTCTCTCAACAAACTCTGTCACTATTTCAGCGAACCTAATACCCATGGCCGCTGAGGCGAAGTCAATGTACAGTCTGCCGCCCAGACCAATCTCCTCAAAAATACTCTGCCAGAATTTGACGAAGTCAGCCTGCATGAAGTTACCAGCCAATGGGTCATCACCACCATAGTGACATTCTGAGAGAAGGCATCCAGTCACTAGAACCCCGTCGACTCCGTTCTCCAATGCGGTCATTATCTGAATGGGTTCCACCGCTCCACTACAAGGCACTCTTACTGTTCGAATATTTGTGGGATAGTGTAGATGCATCAGCCCTGCTAAGTCAGCTGCTGCATGAGAGCACTCCCAACACACAAAGCAGATTATGAATGGCTCCCAATCATGAATCTCTACGACTGGGGGTGGTTCTACTTCGCCAATGACGCTCACTAGATCATATGTCTTCTCCAGTGAGAGACAGTCTTCTTTGCAGGCTTCAACGCACTTGTTACAGGCAATACACTTCTGAGCTGACCAAGAGATAGAACCATAACCAGGAAGTCCTTCAGGAACAGAGATGGTCTGAACCTCGCCATTCTGTTTCAGTACTTGCAACAATGAAACCAATGACTCACGATTCTTTGACCTAAAGCCTTCTTCGGGTATCACTGCGTTAATATACTCTGGAAGTCTAAGTGAAGGTTCCAGCTCGAGAGCCTCAACTTCGCATGCCTCAATGCACTTCTTGCAAGCACTACATGAGGGCGGTATATAGCTGATAGTGCCAAATCCCTCAACCTTTTCCGGGACTTCCAAGATTCGAGTGGGTGTCTTCACTGCAATGTTTCGTATCTTCTGAATGAGCCGTTCTCGCTTATCCACGCAGCTCCACCTCCTTCTGCATCTTCTCAGGCGTTGCTGCCATCATATACGTGGCTCTCACCCGATCTGGGTCTTGCCCAACCTCACGCAGCATCTCCCTGGTGAGTTGGACCACGAGTTCTGATAGATGATCACCAGTCTGGTGATGACACCCACCAGGTGGGCAATGTGCCACAATGACTCTTTCAGCCCCTACAACCAGACCTTTCAGAATCTCAATTGGAGAAACCATCCCAGCACAGGGAAATTGGATTACATATGTTCCTGAGGCATAGCTCTTGCCAGTAAAACCAGCTTGGTCAATAGAGGCATTTGCACACTCACTGCAGGCATAAACAAGTGTGAATGGTTTATTCCTCTCAAGGTGACTGTGAGTTTTCGCTATTGTTTCGAGTCTAGTAAACCAGCTCTCCTTGCTGTGAGACTGAAACTCTATGGCTCGAGTTGGACAGGCGGACACGCAAATGCCACAAAACTCACAATGGACTGGAATGTGTATTACTTTGTCCTCGAACAGTCGCAAGGCATCATTTGGACAAGCTGTTATACATGCCTTGCACACATCACAGCTCTCGTCATCAATGAGTGGTGTCCACCCGGAATGTTTCAAAGGCGACCTGACTACTTTGAAAGCCTCCAAGACTGCATTCTGAGCTGAAACCAGAGCGTGAGAGAGGTCCATTACTGTCTTTGCACCTCCAGCAATGAAGATACCTCTTCGAGAGGTCTGTACAGGTTTCATCTTACTGTATCTAGTCTTAATGAAGCCGTTATCATCACATTCTACACCCAAAGCTGCAGCGAGCCGAGTCGTGTCACTGATTGGACCGACAAGCTCATTGATTGCGAGTGTGTCTACTGTGACCTCTCTCACTATCGACTCAAGTCTGTTCTCAATTAGACAGGTCAATCCACCATCATGCTCTTTGACCTGTTTCACATTACCACGCAAAAAGATGACCCCTGAGTTACGAGCTCTGCGATATAGGTTCTCATCATCTGTCTGGATGTCTGAGTGTGATACAAAGATGATATTGCCCTGGCTAGCAAGCTCTTCGGTCATTCTCAGGAGATGACTGCCCTCAGCTGAAGACATTTCGACATCAGGGTCAGTAACGACCAAGATGTTGGAGCCCTTCTTTGCGTTTTTCTTTCCTGATCTAGTGACCAAGCTCTGTAGAGTAAGGACCCTCTCGGATTTTCCATAACGACATTTCTTTGCTATGTTAGGAATGTATTGCTGAGTGCCTGTGGCGATTATGATAGCCCCGTAGTCTTGTGTGGTTAGGTTGTCCTCAGAGTCTTTCCACGTAATCTCATATGACCCCATTTGCCCCTCAATCTCTTGCACATACCCCTGAGCCCGCTCCACACCAGATAGTGATTTGTGAAGCGTCTTGAGCATTTGGGCTAGTGTTTCTTTATCACTCATGAAGAAATGGTCTTCGTAGTACTTTTCATCATTCTGACCTGGAGGTTCCAGAAGGGTTACCCCAACTCTTAGCTTCTGGAGGTCGGATGCAGCTTTTAGCCCAGCAATTCCGCCACCAATAATGAGAACTCGTTCAATCATGTTCTCATTGAACTCAATTGGAGGCTCCATATAGTCCAGCTGTAATGCGGCATCCGTTAACAGTACTATCGCTTTACTGGTTGCAGACTTGCTATCCTCAGAGTGCACCCAAACAACATGTTCTCTGAGAGGGACAAAGGAAATTAAATCGGTCTTAAGTTTCTCTTTCACTGGGATGCCAATGATTTGAGAGCTGCACGCTCCAATTGCTACTTGATCACCATTTGAAACACTCTTCTTAATCTTGGTGAGCCCATCTTCCAGACATAAACTGTCTACGGTTTCAATCGTATCGAATGCCTTGGCGACTTCCTTCTCGACCTTAGAAAAGTCTACGGTCTTGTTTAGTGTATTATTACAGGTACAGAGAAACAGCTTCTTCATCTAAGCACCTCCCTCTAAGTCTAGGTATACCTGTAATGCCACAGAGTTTGCCTCAGCTACACTGGTAGGAATGTCAGTGGGTCCAGTGGATGTACCGCAGGCATAGATTCTTTCTCTAGGGTCTTGATGGGAAATGAATCCATGCTTATCGAGAATAGAGGTGAACTCTTCTCTTTCAGATGCAAGAGGTATAAGTGATGAGGCTAAAACAACAAGGTCAGACTCAATCTCTAATCGTTTCTTTGACTCTGTGTCCTCTACAATGGTTAGTAGTGAATCACCTCGAATTGTCACTTGGTCGGGCTTTCCGCGAATAAACTTAACACCGAGCTCTCTCGCAAGAGTGAGATAGTGTTGACTGTGCAAAGGAACTCGCAGATCCATGTAACAAAGTGTAACGTTAACTCCAGAGTTTTTCAACATAACTGCATGTTTGAGGCTATATGTACAGCAGGCCTGGGAGCAGTATTCGGCAGCATTCAAATCCCTGCTCCCAGCACAGAGTATCATTGTAACGGAGTTCACAGATTTCCCTGATGCTGTGAGAACTGCGCCATTGGTAGGACCGGTGGAGTCTAGAAGACGTGCAAGCTCCCGTTGAGTCAGCACATCTTGATACTCACCATACTCATACCCTGACAAATTACTTGGGTTTCGTTCTTCAACGCCAGTCGCAATAACTACAGCGTCAGCAGTTATAGAGCGGCTTGTTCGTTTCTGCTCGAGATTGATGGCGCCCACTCCACAGACATCTACGCATTTCCCGCATTTCGTACAAGACTCGATATCAATCACAGGAATGAGAGGAATAGCCTGTGGAACAGGTCTGTAGATTGCTTTCCGATTACGCCTTCCAAGATTCATCTCATCAAGGACTTCAACATCGCATACATTGATGCATTCTAGACACACAACACAGCGGTCAGGTGAAACTAGTCTTGGTTGAGACCGCAACGACAGAGAGAACTTCTTTCCATTCTTCTTGATGGATTTTATATCTGTCAAAGTATGAAGGGTCAATCCCTTCTGTGTTCCGAGCAGCGTTCTATATTGGCAGCGGCGATGTTTGCCATCGTATAACTCCTCGCAGACATCAAGGCAGAGCGCGCAGTCATCAGTAGGGAATACTTTACCAAGGTGAGCTGAAAGACCTCCAACGGTCGCTTCCTTTTCAACAAGATGTACTCTCATCCCAAGATCAGATAGCTGTTGAGCAACTTGAACACCAGCAATTCCAGCACCAACCACAACAACGGTCTTGACCATCACTCACCAACTCCTATTTTTTCAAGTAAGGGTTCTATTTTCACTCGATGATACCTTCTTGAATTGCTGACCACAAGGTCTGTCAGACCCATAGCAAGAGCTAACATCTCTCCCAAGTATAAGACGGGCATATTGAGTTCTGTATCTAGATACTCGATGGCTTTCCTCTGCTGCATCTCGAGTTGTGTGTAGCAAGTGGGACAGATTAGAACAATCGCATCTGCACCTGCATCACTTATTTTCTGAAGCTTCTGGGCAGTGAGCTTGAACGACTTTGACTCATCGGAAGGTCCTATAGGAGCACCACAACAAGCCATCTTATCCTTGTATTCCACTGGCTCTGCGCCAACAACTCTGATTAAATCCTCCATCCATTGTGGATTCTCTGCATCATCCATGTATGTTGCTTCAATTGGTCTGACAAGGTGACACCCATAATGAGAGGCTATGGAGAGACCCTTGAGAGGATGAGTTATTTTTTTCGCGATTTGATCCAAGCCAACATCCTCATGTAGTACATGAAGTATGTTCTTCACAGTGACTTCCCCAGTTGCCTGCATTCCAGCATTCTTCAGTCTCTTGTTGACCCTTTCTCGTATATCTGAATCTGTTTTGAGCGTGTGTTTCACAACAGACAATGTGTGAAAACAACCACTACATAGAGCAACCGTGTCACGAGAACTTGCCTCGCTCACAGCAATATTTCTAGCGCCTATTGTGAACCAAGCTTCAATGTCCACACCAGGGAATGTGGTTGGTTCAGGACAGCATGTGTGCCCCTCGTCTGTTACTAGCTCCACATTCAGACGGTTCAGAACCTCTCTCATCGTGAGTTCAAAGTGTGGAAGTCTGAAGGGGATAGTACAGCCAGGGAAATAGGTGTACTCAATTGACTTACTCACCCTCAGCACCTCCATATCTAGATTCAACAGATTCAACCCGTTCAACAGTGCCTAGTTCCTTGAGGATTTTACCAAGCTGTGCAACTGGAGGGGGTCCCAAACTCGGTAGCCCCATCTTTTCACGAGTCTTATGCATTGGTTCGCTAACTAAGATTGTGCGTCCCTCTGACAGAATGGCTCGTGCTCTATCCAGAGCTGTCTGAGGTGTATTTCCAGAAAGAAGACCCCTTACTTTGGCGAGTACTAGGATCTCTGGTATCTTCACATGCTCAGGGCATCTGACTTCACACTGTTCACAGGTAAGGCAAGTCCAGATCAGCCGCTCCTGCGCTAACGATTCATCTGCTAGAATAAGCTTCTCTAGAAAGAGTCGAGGGTTGAAAGACTCATCTATCATTGCGATTGGACAGGCAGCAGTGCACCTTCCACATTGGTAGCATCTCAATAGCGTCTTACCCTCTGGTTGCAGAAGAATCCACTTACGAAATTCAAGGTCAGAGGATATACCATGATCCGTCATAATATTCAAACCTTGTAAACTGGATGTGAATTCTCGAGTTAAGCGTCCCAAAAAGAATGTCGATTTGTTTAGGGATTATGTAACAACTGAATTTGCGCTTCATAGGAAAGAGCATCATGGATAGTGTTTGTATTTGAGAAGACCCATTTCATCACTAGATGATGCAATATCTTTCCGTACATAATCCTTTTATTAGTGTACTAGCGCTAACCGAAATAGTTCCTTTAACAAATAGAGGAGAGTAATCACAATCGGAAAAGAAAAGGCAATTGGTGCCCTTATCTTCATCTTCGCCCTGCTGGTGCTAATCTACTACACGTGGGGGCTAGTTATACTTCAGCTGGTTCCAGACCTATCAACCTGGGTTATAGATAACTTTGGTGCTTTTGCACCTCTATTCAATCCAAGTCCAGATTTCCTAGTTCAACTACCGATATACCTGGGCGTGGTTCTGATTATGGTCATTGCTATGTGGATTGGTTGGACAATGCTAACCACTCCAGCTCCTGAGCCACTTGAGGACTTCGACTTCGATGAAGAAGAAGTTGCAGAGAAGGCTGAAGAGTAATCGTTTCGATAACAGCTAGTAGACAGGGCCGAAAGGCCCTTTCATTCCGTTTTCCCTATAGTTGACATGCTACTCGTTTGTATAAGTGCAAGTAGGTCATGACTTAAGAAGCAATACCACATCTTCGATGTAGTGTTATTAGATGCCTTTCTTTGGACGTCCAAGAGACCCTGAATATAGAGAAGCTGCAAGATTGTTGAATGAGGGGAGAGCAGAAGAGGCTATCACAAAACTGAGATTGATTATTGAAAAGACACCTGAGCATATAAACGCCTACATAACACTAGCTGTTGCCCTCATGGAGGTTCAAGAAAAACCCATGAAGGATACTCCTCAGACAGTTGAGGCATTAGCGCTCCTTGACACTGCAGCAAACTTGGATCCAAAGAGTCCAATTCCATACTTCAACATGGGTGTAATGCTCAGGACCATTGGACTTCTTGAGGAGGCGCTAGTGAGCTTTGAGAAAGCCCTAGAGAGAGAGAAACGCCAACCACTTGCGATAGCCAATATGGCTGAAATCAACTATGAGTTAGAACGATGGGAGGAGGCAATTCGTCTTGCCAAACTTGCTCTGATAAGAGACCCTGGACTTGAGTCAGCGATGGGCTGGGTCAGGGTGGCCATGCGAAAAGCAGGCATGCTAGACCATGATGGTAATGTGATTGAACGACCCGATTGATGGCCAGTACGCAATCCTTAAATTGACTCCCCTTGGCTTCTGCACAGCTGTGAGTTGTAACAATCGACTCCGAATATCACAATGGGTGATAACATGTCACAGAAAGGCGAACCAATGTATCGTGGGTACCCCCTGTCAGAGCTGGCAAAGATGAATATGGACTCACTCATCGAGCTGCTCCCATCACGCAGGAGAAGGACCCTGAAACGCGGCTTACCCCCACGTCAGAAGAAACTGCTTATGAAGCTCAGGGCAGCAAGAAAACAACAGAGGAAGGGGAAGGAGGTTGTTGTTCGCACTCATTGCCGTGACATGGTCATTCTTCCTGAGATGGTTGATCTCACCATCGGCATTCACAACGGTAAGGACTTCGTTCGTGTCAAGATCATCCCGCAGATGATTGGGCACTTGACTGGGGAATTTTCAAATCCGATGAAAGTTGTCAAGCATGGTAACCCGGGGATAGGTGCAACAAAAAGCAGCGCATATGTGCCCCTCAAGTAAAATTCATTCTCTTATTCTTTTTTATGGAAAAAAGGGCTTTATGAGTCCTTTTTCGTACTATCAAGAAATCAAAGTGAGTTCTCAACCCCTATCAACAGGAAAACAAAAATTGATTAATTGGAGAGAAGACTTTCCATCCGTAGGTGGATAGAGTGGAGATTCTAAAAAGACATGGTGTCCAAATCAAGAAGTTGATTGTGGTCATATCTATTGTCTTGTTTATAGCTGCACCATTCGTTTCATACGCTCATAGAAATACTGACCCAACTTTCATAACCAGAGACGAGAGTCCGATGGAAGGATCCATAGGATATACAATTCATAGGACACCACATTCACCTCAAACTAGTGTTGTTGTTTACAATGGTAGTGTCAATGACCAAAGTGCTGACTGGTATCCTAGGTGGAGCATCTTTTGTGAAATTCACAATGAATCACAAGGAGTATTAATTGACCTCGCAGGTACTGGAACTACAACTTGGGGAGCTACTCTTGATTCATCTGTGGAGTTCATTGGTAGTCCTACTCTTCCTTTGATGAATTACTCAGAAGTCTGTTTCATGATCGAAATCAAAGCCATTCATGGATCAGCAAATGTGAGTCTAAAAATGAACTATGATTTATGGCCAGATTCCGATTGGGCAGAAGGTGGAGAAAATAGTACTTTTTTCACCGAAGGCCAGTCTGGAGTGGTTATCTTGAAACCATCTCTTAGTGGCGCTTATGACCTTTGTTCGGGATGGGTTATTCGCACTATAATGATGTTGGAGATCACTTCTTCGGAAGAGTCACTAGTAAGGGTTGGTGATGTTAGCATTTCAGTTGTTTCGAATGAAAACCTATACCCTGTTACATTTGATTTGCAAGCCCCAGATGGAGAGAGCCTATTTCTTAATCCCTACATGCAGGCACTCAGATTTGAGGATTATCTCTACTATGATAATGATTATCCAAGGTATCCTGCAGTAGAATTAAAGCGAACAGGGAATATCACGGATTCTTCCGTATTTTCTCCACGCATCACCAATGAAACTCTCTATCTTGCAGAGGGAAGTTATGAGGGAGTAGCAGGATGGTTCTATGGCGAGTACCAAATGCAGGATTCTATACTTAACACCAGTTTTACAATTGGACCTGATGAATCTGTTCATATTGGAATTAGAATCCCTACTTTCCGTTTGTATATCGAGATTGCCCCATCCTTTGCGTATAGCAAAGTTACTGTTCGAGATTTTGGTTATATCTACAGAATTGAATATCCGATACAAGGCGCAGAGTACCTATACATGCCCAATCGTACAAGTATCTCCATTACTGTAAGTCCTATTGCATATTTGTACAATCGAGATGTTGACTATGCACACTTCAATTACAGACAAGCGACTGCAAGAATATCTGTTTTGACTGATGGAGCTTCATGTGTCCGAGTGAGTGTCGTTTTCTCACAATTCTCTCTATTCGGAATCATATTTGATTGGGGGCAGATTCTTGGAATATTGGGAACAACATTGCTACTACTATTGTTGATTCATGGAGGAATAAAGAAGAGTTTTGCAGGGGCTAGAAAGGACTTTAATCTTAGAACAAACATCCTTCCGGTTTCATTGTACTATATTACCATGTTTTTCCCTTGGGTCACCTACAGTTTTAATACGGATGGAAATCCATTCACTATCGTATCTGGAGTAGTTATGATTCCGCTATGTACAACACTCTGGTGGAGCTCACAAAGCCAGCTAACTCCGGCACCAAGTAGCTACTTACTTCCGAATATCATTGTGATTCTGATTTTTTATTGGATACCAATGATCTATCTTAGCTATTTGATTGCAACACGTACAAATTCTATCAGCGACGAGTTGTTTCATAACGAAGAAGGTTCATTTCTAAGTCTAGGTATTTTAGGAAGCCCATTCATAATCGGTTGCTATTATGCTTGGCTCTGTATAATTGGCCTTTGTTATCTCAATATTGGACTTATAGCAGCAGTTTTAACACTGCCTTCTTGGGGTGTGGTTTCTTGGTTAAAAAAGCGCAACAATCGAGCTCATGCCAATCATGTCAACTCTTAGTAGTTTAGCATATCTCACTCATTAAACAGGTTAAGCATGGAAACCCAGAAATCGGTGCTACCAAGTCTTCTGCCTACGTACCACTGAAATAAGCAGATAATCTAAGGATTTAGTTCTTCCAATCTCTAGATTGTAACTGTTAACCCAGTTGTAATATTGCAATTAGTGGTAGAAAGAGTGTTGCAGTCAAAGAGATTACAACCAATAATGTGTTGATTGAGGGGCCTGCAGTGTCCTTAAATGGGTCACCAACCATATCACCGCGAACTGCGTTGCGGTGTATTTGCTCATATCGCGGGTGGTTGTGATCATACTCAGGAGACTCAATCAACTTCTTTGTGTTGTCCCATGCGCCACCAGAGTTGCTCATGAGAAGCGCCATGATAAAACCAACCATCACTGCACCACCAAGATAACCACCGAGAGCCTCAAGTCCAAGAAGAACCCCAGTCAATATTGTAACTCCTATCGCTAGTAGGGTAGATGGCATTAGTTCACGAATGGCACCAGAAGTGGCAATTGCAATGCATTTGTCATAGTCAGGTTTTGAGGTCCCTTCCAAGATACCTGGATCTGCTTCGAATTGTCTACGAATCTCTTTGATCATTCGTCCTGCATTACGGTCCACTCCGAGAATCAACATGGCTGTGAATGTCACTGGTACCAGAGCTCCGATGAAGACACCTGCAAGTATGAAGGGATTCGATATATTCACAACAACTGGTCTTTCAAGAAGTACAGTTGCTGATTCTATAAATGCCGCAAAGAGTGCCAAGACGGATATTGCCGCTGAGCCGATCGCGAATCCTTTCGTTATCGCCTTGGCAGTATTGCCTGCAGCATCGAGTTTGTCACAAGCCACTGTTGCCTCATGTGGAGCTTCGGCTTGTTCTATCACACCTCTAGCATTATCAACGATGGGGCCATAGCTGTCAGAACTCATGGTAAGTCCATTTGTGGCAAGAAGACCAACTGCAGCTATTGCAACCGTATAGATTCCTCCTTCCCAACCACCAAGTCCGATGGTTGTTGCAGTTTCCCCAAGTACATATGAGGCTACGAGTGCTGCAACCACTCCGAGAACAGATGGAACAGCACTAAGCAAACCATAGGAATAGCCTGAAAGAATGAGATTGGCAGTACTCTTCTCGGCATTCTCAACCATATTCTGAACTGGTTTAAAGCCAAAAAGCCCCTTATCATTAGTAAAGACATCTGATGTGAATCCGATGAAAACACCAGCAAGCAGTCCAAAAATCGCTGATAAGGCAATAACAAGGTCAATTTCAAGTATAAAGAGGACAACAAGGACTAATGATGCAAACAATATAGTCGTGATATATGTACCTCGATTAAGTGCAGGTCCGGGATCATCTTGAGCATTTGGTCGAACTAAAAACACACCGAGGACTGATGCAAGTGTACCCAAACCAGCTATTAACAGGGGTAAAAGACCAAACACAATTGGTGGGGAAGGAGGAGTGACATCGATAGCAGCTCCAAGTAATGCAGCTGCAAGGATTGCAGCGACGTTACTATCAAAGATATCTGCACCAGTACCAGCAACATCACCTACATTGTCTCCAACTGCATCTGCGACTGCTGCTGGGTTTCGAGGATCATCTTCTGGAATGTGGAGTTCTATTTTTCCTACAATATCTGCGGCCATGTCAGCAGTCTTTGTGAAGATTCCACCACCAGCCTTTGCGAATAGAGCTACAGTGCTTGCACCAAATGAGAATCCAGTTAGGATTTCCCAGAGAGCTGTTTCTCTGTACATCTCAATATGGTCAAAGAATGTATCAGGAAGGACAATGTTCCATAACCAGTATAGTGCTGAAAGGCCCACAAGTGCGATTCCTGCAATCATAAGCCCCATGACAGAACCAGCCCGAAATGCAACCATAAAAGCTGGGTTGAGACCACCTTTTGCTGCTGCTGCTGCAGTTCGACGATTCGCCCTTGTTGCAACTGCGAGACCAATGTATCCAGCACTCATACTAGCAAAAGAACCTAGGATGTAGGAAACGGCAATAGGAATTCCAAGTAAACCAAATGCTATCGCAATGACAATGGCCAGAAGAAGTGTAAAGATTGTCAATATTTTATATTGTATCTGAATGAATGAATTTGCACCTTCTTGAATAAGATGACTGACCTCTCGCATTCGATCATCGCCCTCATCTGCCTGCATCACCTTTCGGTATGTGAGTAAAGCAACAAAGACAGCAAGAAGGCCGGAAAGGAGTCCAGTTGATAGAAATAGAACTTCCGACATTATCGCATCGATTTTGCGATTAAGAACCATATTATAGAGCTTACTATTTTCATAACCGCATAGAAACCCATCTGGTCTATTGCCTAATATCAGCCATTAGAGTGATGGTGGCAAACACACGGACAGTCGTGGTAGGAGGGGGAGTTTTTGTATGAGGGCATTGTTACGAAAAACAGACCCGTGTGTTCGCCTTTGATTTCATCTATGAATGTTAGGGTCTTTGAAAGAAAAAACACAAGCCTTCAGTATTGGGTAGTGTTGGCGTGGCAATGTCCTGACGCATTTTCCTATGATATCATTCACTCAAACAGGGATAATCTTGTACCTCGGAAGCACCGAGCTGTAAGTAACAGATATATTATCTTTAGCAATTAGCAGGAACTTCCTACTGTAGGATAGAGATTGATATCTTTGAAACACTCCAGTCTGGATTAAATCAACAAACCTATTCAGGTGAAGTTATTTAGCGGGAAGTATTGATTTAATGCGCGACTTCTGGAGTTGTTCGAGTGAGTCTGAAAGGTCCCCTGCGTGACAAGAAAGCCTACATTAAGACAATCCTAGAACCGCTCAATGTAATAGTTCAGAGTCTAAGGAACCGGACAGTTGGTGACTCAATAGCATACTATGAGATTATTTGGGACACTCCAACTGTGGATCCTCGGACAGGCGAAATTGAGATGGCGCTTATGTCTCGTTTTGACGATTTATTATTCAGAATAGTAAGTGAGAGCTTGACAAATGAGCGTGTTGTGCGGAGAGTGACCAGCCGCAGTACGAGAATCTTTTTCAGACATATGGCGAATCTTGAGGTGTCTATAGACACATCAGCAATCTGAGCCATCTGGTCCTTAGCTTTATCTCTATTCATGCTAATCTTGACATAGTTCACAAATTGGGTTGGATGAGTCGTAGCATGAATCAAAAGAAACAGGTGGGTTTCCGTGGACCTTTAGTACTCGCTGTCGGAGGGACCTTTATTGTGTTTCCACTCTTGTCCTATGCTCAGCTGTTGCATGATGGAAGACTCTCATTTCCGTATGAGGGAGCAGCAATGGGGATGACACTCTATGTGTGTCTGTTTGTATTTCTTGGTCTTCTGATAGCTGGAATGGGCCTGGAGATGATTCTTGAAGATAGTAGATAGAGCGTAAAAGGAGGAGCTACTAAGCCCCTCCTGTATGTGTTTCTTCAGTCATCTGGTCTTAGCAAAGTAGACAACAACTACTAGAGCCACAATAGCGACTCCAGCAACAACAGCAATGAGGAGCGGGTCGAGTGTTGAAGGAGCAGCCAAAGATAACACAAACTCTGTGAAACCAGTATAGTTGTTTCCAAAGAGAATGCTCACACCAGAGCTGGTCAAGTCCTCAGAGAGTACAATCGTGGCCTGATCCGTGAGTGATTGTCCACCACCAACCGCGATGATGGAGTCTAGAGTTACTCCAGCTTCGTCTAGAATAAATACACCCTCTTTACTGCCGAGACGAGGGCTTAGGCAATCGGTCCTTGTAGAGAGGGAGATGCTTTCTCCTGTAGTTGTCCCTCCATATATACCTGTAATTGACACATCAAGCCTAGGAGTCATCTCAAGCAGATAAATGAATGAAGGAAGCATGTCCTCCCAGAGTGAATCAATATAGTCCTCGACTGGGTTGAAGTAACCATAGATACCTTTCCACTCGCGGATGATGTGTGTGTTGTTATTCTCTATGATCACATGAGCCTCCTCCAAGTCCACCGTTCCATTATGGTATAACTCTAATGTGATTGGAACTGTTGTACCTCGCTCATAGTACATCCACTCATCCCAGGAGCCACTCAACGCGGTCTCTAGTTTAGTTTTTGCAGGTAAATATCCTAGATACTCGTTGAATCCATCTGGGAGAATATCATCAAAATCAAGACATATCTGATAGTAGAGTAGATTCTCAGGCCAGTTGTCATATTCATCAGTTGGGAAATAGGTCGCGTTTATTCCAGAGTGAAGAGAGTATGCCATCGCAAACCTGTGGTTTAATGCAAAGTCACGGAAAGCTTGAGTTTCTGGTTCTGAGAATGGTGCTGTTCCACAATAGACCTGTGTTATCGGATTTAATAGATCTGGATCATTAAGTCCCCAGAATGAGGCATAATTACGATTGAGGTCAACAAGACCAACCTCATCTTCATTGACTAAACCATCCTCATCGTTGTCAATTCCCTCCCAGTACTCCCAATCGTAGTCGTTAATGTCAGGAACTTCTGTTGGAGACTCTTTTTCGTAAACAAGGAAATTAGAGATCCATCCGTCACCATCTACATCATCAATATCATCCTCAGAGAAGAGCCCATCACCATCATTGTCGAAGGGTCTCAGATTCTTTCTGAGCCAGTGATTACCTTGATTGACTACAATCTCCAGGGCATCAGGATTGAGCGTGGGGATGATGTATATCTCTTGAGTGTCAATATACTCTGTAATAATGGCATCAACCCCATAACTGTTGAGTAGGTAGAGAATGAATCGCAGTGCCATTTCAACAGTAATCTGTTCTCGACCGTGATGTTGAGCAACAACAAGTGTCTTAGCCTTCTGAACAGTGTTCAACTCGTTTGTGACTCGAAGACACGTCAGGTTTCGACCTTGGTAGCTTTGACCAATTACTTCCAAATCAACTAGTTCAGGCACTAGGCTGTGTATGTTCTCAATCTCCTCATCCACCTCCGATGGATCATGAAACTGATCAGCATAGAGCAGTGAAATATCATCCCAAGTACGAGTGACTGATGGTGTGACCACTTTCTCTATGACCGGTGTTGTACCTACCTGTTCTGAAGCCATCACTTGAATAGGTGCAATAACTAATGTGAGAATCAGGGAGAGGAGTACAATTCTAGATTTTGCTTGTATGATTTTTGCTCACCTCTTTTGTTTTCCAGTATGATTAGATTCCCAGGTGTTTCATCGGACAATAATGCGCTCCGGGACCTAATTGCAGACTTTCACAGTAGCCCCAGTCCCTATAATAGCAGTTTAGTTTCACGTAACATCTCGCGGTTTTATTCAATCACTCCAAAACAATGAACATAAGAGGAGGAGAACGAGATTGTTCAAGCGGCGGCAGTTCATGAAAAAAGCAATCATTGTCTATGAAAGCGTTTATGGTAACACAAAGAAGATTGCGGAGGCAATCTGTGAGGGCATTAACAAGGCTGAGGGAGTGAAATGTGTAGTCAAAAAGACGGGAGAGATACACACTGACGATCTCTGCGATTATGATGCAATTCTGTTTGGATGTCCAAACCATAACCAAGGACCAGCGTTGAATCTTCTTCGATTCATTGATAGAGCTGCTATAGTTCATCTCAAGGCAAAGATTGGTGCAGCATTTGATACGTATACTGGCGGTAACAAGGATGTTGCTGTCGCGAAGCTAGAAACAACTATACTCGAGAGACTTCCAGGCATTTCCCTTGAGGGGAGATTATCAGCCAAGGTCACTAGCCGAAAAGGACCGCTTGCTGCGGATGAAGAGTCAAAAGCGATAGAATTTGGGAAAGAGTTTGGGCAGAAGATTTTGTTATAGACGCCTGACGATGCTAACAATTCATAAGTATCGGTGTATAGATGGATTCTGGATTTGCGTAAGTTAGGAGGTAGATCTTATGCAATGGAAAAAGATGCTATTCGCGATAATTATTGGTATTATCTTGTTCACCACTGACATGAGGTTTGGATGGATATCAGTCACTCTTGGTGGGATTTGGACGCTCTTTCTCATTGTCTTCATTGTCGGAATCCTTGCAGGGGATATCTCTGGAGGATTCGTAGCGGGGATTTTAACTGAGCTATTTGGTGTTCTACTATTAGCGATATTTCCAACAATCTTCTTCCCCGAAATCACCATCTCCGCATCAGACATTCTCTCTATGATGTGGCTTGTAATGTCTTTATCACTCTCATACAGTATGAGATTTCCAGATGAACCAGTTCCATGGATTGAAACTTTGGTAATCATCATATTGCTAATTGTACTCGCCCCAATTGTCTATGGGATGGCCCTTATTTTTGGTCCCTTGGGCGGTCTAATTGGGAGGTTTATCTATCCAAGGATCTTTAAACCAAAGGTTGCTCCAATGAGAGTACCTTCTCAGGCACCTCAACCATCAACACCACCGCCTCCGTCGGAAGAACCAATGGAGGAAACGTCATTACCTGAAACAGAATCAGTTTCCGAGGAAGAATTTGATGAGGAGTCATTTTCTTCCGAGTCAGAGTCATTTGATGAGTAGAATAACAACAGTTATAACATATTAATTCATATTATCTAATATGTTAGAGCTGAAACCAGCTCTGATGATCCCAGGTTTCAATGCTTTGGCAGAGTTCCGCTGAATAATCTGGAGAAACCACAAGAGATAGAACGATGAAGACCGAGACAATATCTATGTCTAGCGCAGAAACAAAGACACCATGTGGTAAATGCAGTTGTATAATATTATACACATCTGAGTTCTGTGTGTTTTGCGAGGCGGCGGAAGAGATACTGATCGAAGCTCTGACTAATTTTGGGGTTTCTAGAACTGCAATCAGAGAGGTGGATGTCGAAACCGAAGATGAGTGTGGTTGCAGAACTGATGATGTCACAATGTTGCCCACCATCAAAGTCTGTGATCAACACATCACTGGACTGCCTGAGGAGCAATCTATGAAAGACGCTGTCATGCGGGCCATCATGAAGGAGTGTTTTTGTGAGTAAGACTAGAAGTCAAGCTGGATTGTTTCCCAACGCACTCTACCCTGTTCTACAGCTTCTTTGATCTTACGTTCGGTACGACTTAATGTGGCATCGCCTGTCTTGATATCAGCAAGAATGACTGTTATCGGCTCACCCGAGTTGCCGTCTTTGACCGCAGTGTAGCCATCGAAAATGAGGTAGTCAATCGGAGCTCCTATGAATCGAGCATCCGCCGGGTCATACTTAAAGACATCTCTATACATTGGCACCAGATGTTCAGCTATTTTGCCCTTCAGGACATAACGACTTCTGTCTGCAGCATCCTTCCGAATTGATGACTCTTGCTCGGCCCAGATTTGGCGAAATTCCTTCTCCACTATAGCAATCTTATGACGAAGTTGCATCTTCATAATCAGATAAACAGCTGCGGCTAGGACTAGACCTATGGAGAGCCCAATTAGAGTATCTGTAAATGCCATACAAAGGAGTGTGATTTATTCAATATATTCTCAGGTAATCAGAGGGTATTCGCTGGAGATTACCATTCAGATAGATATTCTCCCAGCGAGTTTCGATTCTGCAACGGACTCTCAAACTATTTCATTAGAGATTGGATTCTAGTATCACGAAGTTCTAGAAAGTTGGTTGTGTTTCGTCAAAGCGGACCCTTAAGTGTGAGTTTCTTTAGAAAATAAATAGTGAGTCACGATGTCAGAAGAAACATTAGGTCTCCTAAAGACACTATCTGCGATTCCAGGACCTGTTGGAAGAGAAACATTGGTCCAAGACGTCATTAAAGAGCACTTCAGGGAACACTGTGGGAGCTTTGTTCAGGATCGGCTTGGAAATGTCATAGGTACATTGGAAGGAGAAATCCAGAAACATTATGCTATTGTGGCTCATGCAGATGAGGTTGGATTTCTTGTAAGTAGCATTGATGAGAATGGTTTCCTACGTGTCAAGTGGAACACTCAAAGTCACATGCCAGACCTTCGTCTATTACCAGGTCAATGGGTTCTAATCATGACCGAGAAAGGATTGATTCCTGGTGTGTTCTGTGTAATGACCGCACATCTGGCAGGTCCTGAGGGAAAAAACAGAATCCCTACATACGAAGAGATTTTCCTCGATATCGGAGCAAAGAGTGTTGAAGATATTAAAGAGTTGGGCATCAATATTGGAGACCCAGTCATCTATGCCGCACCAGTTGAGAAACTACTGAACCATCATGTTTCTGGAAAGTCCATGGATGACAGGGTAGGACTTGTGGTGCTCCTGAGGGTCTTGAAACAAATCGCAATGGTTCCAAAATCTAAACGGCCTACAATCACATTTGTTTCGACTGTGATGGAAGAATTGGGAGCAAAGGGGGCAGCAGCAGTAGCAAAAGACCTTGATGTGGATTCAGTCATCGTACTAGATATCGGGCTTGCAGATGATCATCCTGGAACAAAAGGAGAAACGAGTATTGCCCTCGGAGGGGGACCAGTTGTCGTAATCAAAGACATTGCTATACACTACTCACATGACTTAGTCCAGAAAATAATCAAGACCGCGGAAGCAGAAGAAATACCAATTCAGCGAGCTGTTTTTCATTCCTACATGACAGATGGAGTACAATTTGCCTCTCATGGCCAGATTGTAACTGTCCTGGCGGTGCCGTGCAGATATTCGCACTCCAGTTTTGAAACCGTTAATCTCCTAGATGTGGACATGACAATACATCTGCTGATGAAACTGCTTGGACCTAGTTTGTAGCAGTTCTGTTGGACAAAGGTTCAACGCGTACTTTCATGCTTTCTCGGGCTAAAACAACAACTTCAGTCCCCTTGTTGATAGTACCAATATCACAGCGAGCCTCCCAGATTTCAGCTCCAACTCTAATCTTTCCAGCTATTTGTGTGACTTCCTCAATTACTATTCCCGTCATTCCTTTTAATTCATAGAAAGGTCTAGCCTCTTCCAAAAGAGACGGGTAGACAAGGTAGTATTTTGCTGCGACAAATACTACAGCACCGATTATCAAAAGGACAGTGGCTATTAGAAACCAATCAGGTCTGAAGATGTATACAATCCACATAGCAATGGGGATTAGGACTAGCTCATCTATTGTGATGGCAATAAATTTGGCTCTAGGTGAAAAATCTACCACTTCTTCACATCCTATTTCTTGAGCTTTCATTAACGTGAGATGAAAAAAAGGTTTGCAACCTAGAAGACCATTTTCCTATATTGGATAGATAGTACGATTGAAAAGGGGAAGATAATGCGGCCACCATAGTGACCAGTTCTTGAAGACTGAAACAATCCAAATCATGGCTGGAGCAGCCATGCTGTCAGCATTCACCTATGTCCCTATACTAGCGAGAGAAACGATTGGGATTTCAGAGCTACTTGTAACCATTATTGTAGGTGGATATGCGACAGCTTCTTTCATTTCTTCATACATTTTTGGTCGGGCTGGGGATATCTATGGAAGGAGAATAGTAATCAGACTGGGTCTTCTTCTTGCCACATTTAGTTTTGGACTACTCATGGTTTCTTCAAGCTTTGAGGTCTTATTCTTTGTAAGGGTCGCAAATGGATTCTGTGTTGGAATGTATCCTGGAGCTCTTGCAGCGTATGCATTTGAATCAAAGATGAAAATGGGTAGGTTTGCTACATGGGGTGCAGCTGGTTGGGGGTTGGGTACTCTCTTTGCAGGTTATGCTGCAGGATTCAACATCTACTATGCATTCCTTATGTCAACGGTTTTTCTGGCTATTGCTTTTGGGTCAGCACTAACACTCCCTCCAATGAAAACTGAGATGGTGAAGGTTCCTTGGTTCCCGATTGAAACATTCAAACGAAATGCTTCGATTTACTTAGCAGTATTCATTCGCCATAGTAGTGCTTTCGCTGTTTGGACTCTCTGGCCTTTGTTTCTCTATGACTTAGGAGCAGATACTCTCTCAATAGCAATTGTACAAGCAACTAATGCTGTTGCGCAGGTCTTCTTCATGGTCACTGTTACAGATCGTTTCGACAGCAAGAAACTTGTGGCAATTGGACTTATCTCATCTGCAGCCACGTTTGCGTGGTTTACATTTGCTCATAGCATCATTGAGATATTGCCCTCTCAGCTTTTACTCGGGTTTGCGTGGGCAACACTCTATGTTGGTGCATTGAAGTATGTTACTGAGAATAACAAAGAGAGATCGACAGCTGCAGGACTTCTTCAGTCGATGTTGTCGCTGTCAGGTGTTGTTGGTCCAGTAATGGCTGCCTTTATTTATACAATCATTCCTGGTTATACTCCCATTATGTTCTATGCTGTAGGAATGTCTCTTTTCGCCTATGTAATATTCTGGTGGAGTAACCGCAATGATGAGCAGCAACCAGTCACAAGAGATTTAGAAACAAATCTGCTGTAGAGGGAAGATGGATTTGCGCTGGTAGATTTGTCCATATATCTTCCAGGTGATGCAACATTCTGTGGATGGTCGTTCTATGTACATTAGAAAGATGTCACAACAGGATATCGAATTTGCATTGACTCTTACAACCACAGAAGGCTGGGGAAGTATCAAACTTGACTTTGAAGAGCTACTGGCTTTTGATCCTCAAGGATGTTTCATCGCAGAATTTAGTGATGAGCCTATTGGAATGATTTGCACTACGCCATACAACAGTTTTGGATTTGTTAGCAATCTTATTGTCTTGAGAGAACATAGAAACAAAAAGCTTGGTACGGAACTGATGAAGCATGCTCTTGAGTATCTAGAGAGGAAACATGTGGTATCACATCTACTTGACGGAGTTATGAAGGCAATATCTCTGTATGAACGATTTGGTTTTGAAAAGAGACATAAATCTCTGCGTCTTGAGGGTTACGTTGAGCCAAAAGAGTCAGCTGATATTCGATACATGACAGCTGGAGATTTGGATGATATAGATCAGTTTGATACAAAGTTCTTTGGAGCGAGTCGAAAAAGGTTCATTGAGTCCAGACTGAGACATTTCCCGAAGCTTTGCAAGGTGTTAGATATTAATGGAGAATTAGCAGGGTATATCATGGGGAGTGAGAGGTCAGGTTTCATCAGGATTGGCCCATGGGTTATGAAGAATAATCATGAACAAGCTGAGGATTTGTTAAGAGATTTTGCCTTGGAAGTTGATGGTATGCCTCTACAGATTGGCGTTCTAAAGAATAATAGAAGAGCACTTCAGATTTTCCAGAAACATAAGTTTGCTCAGAAAAGCTTCTCATGGAGGATGATGAGAGGCCCTAAAGGCAACTGGACATTCTCAGACCATCTATATGCAATTTGCTCAGCGGCACGGGGGTAGATTACTAGTCCAAAGTATCACCTTCTCCTGCGACGTTTGGCTTCCTCTAACTTTTGACCAATATCCACTCTCGAGAGTCTGTCAGCTAGGATTGGTGATATAATTACAAACACGATGGCAAAAATACCAATTACACTCAAATCTATACTTAGAGTTCCGTAGCTGCCTTCAACGAACATTCTGATCAAGCTACGGTATACATTAGCTATTGGCAAATACTCGTTTATTGTGCCAAATGCAACTCCAACTAGCTCTAGAGGTGCAATGCCACCGCCAACTATCCAGTAGAAAAGACCACAAAGAGCTGCTAGGGGAACCATGAATACAGAGTTACGTACGATAGCACCAAGCAAGAGTCCAACTCCTGAACAGAATGCTGACAGCAGAAAGGTCAGAGCGAGGAATGTGACAATATCACCATTGGGCCAGACTCCAAACATCAAGTAACTTAGACCAAGAACTATTGGAGGTGCAATATAGCTTATCACTACACCACTCAACATCTTTCCAAGAAAGATTGAGTGAGTGGACTGATTTGATAAATTGAGTTCATCCCAGGTTTCCTGCTCAAACTCTTGAGTTAATGCAGATCCAGCACCAAAAATAGCACCAACCATAATGGCGTAAATAGTGATTGTCCATGCCATATAAGCCAAGCGTGGTGGAGTGAAGGAACGGAGATTCTCTACCTCAAATGTAACCTGCGTATCTTGGTCGAGATATCTCTGGTAGAATAAATCGAGCTTTCGAATCACAGGCATCCGGAGGTTCTTTGTCAAGTCCTCATGAACATTAGCTACCCGAATGTGGATGGAAGTGGATTCATTATGCGATAGTGCATATTCGAAACCAATGGGTATTGTGATTACAAGAAGAAGATCACCATTATCAAATAGCTGTGATGCACGATCTGCATCCATCTCGAGGGGAACGAGTCTAGGGGGGATAGGGTCGTATTCCTCAAGTATCTCAATAAATCCGTTTGTAAAAATGCCTGGAGTCTGTTCTTCAACAACCAGTGCCACCTCAACTCCTGATCCATAGTAGACCCCACCCATCAATAGAGTGAAAGCGGCAAAGAACAGGATGGGAAGAAGAATCACAAGTGATAGCTTACGAGGATTCCTTTTCCAGACTCTCAGTTCTTTCAGAAGGCTTGCTCTCATGACTCTGAGAAACTGATTCAAGAACGCTCAACCTCCCTTTTCATTAGATGAGTTACAACAGCTGTTAGTACTAACCAGGTTCCAAGGAGGTATAGCGCACTGGGTAAAAGGCCAAGGAGTGTATCAGAAAAGAAGACGCGAGCCCATAGACCAATAGAATGAGTGGTGGGTAGAACTAGTAGAATGACTCTCAAGGAAAATGGTGTAAGTCCAATCGGAGCAAGTCCTCCACCACCAAGAAAACCAACTACCGTTAGTAGGACTGCCGCAAGCAATGATTGCTCCCTTTTTCTTGCCTGCATACCTATCAATTCACCAAGAGGAACAAGAGCAAGAGTTGTCAGAATGAGAATCCCGAAAAGCGTGAGTAGATTTCCTACTGGGAATACGTTCAAGCTCAGAGTGATGACTGGTGTTGTTATCAGGAGTACCAAGAACGAACGAGGGATAGCTGCTATGGTTCGCCCGATCACTATGGCAAGCCTTGACGTGGGAGAGTTTAGCATGTCATGAATGGCTCCAGTTTCAAACTCGGTGGCTGTCACTAGAGCTTGGCTTGCCAAAGCACATGTCATGAGTGATAGGAGCAGTCCCACCGCACCCATATATGCAAGATTGGATGGAGTTGAAGGTAAGAACAAAGTTTCATCCAACGCAATAAGAGCATTAGACTGGTCAAACTCGGGAGCAATCGCTTCCTGATTATACAGAAGTACTGCAGCTTCAATTCGATGGACGTAGTTTTTGACAACATCATCATTGGCATTATTGATGAAGAGTATCACTATTCCCTTCTGCCCTGAGCTTATGTTTGCTCCAAATCCTTCAGGAATCAATATGTAGCCAATCAGCTGAGTTGACTGATAGAGTTCAGAGGCGGTTTCCAAGTCGTATCTCTCAATACTAAACCAAGTATGATTGGTAGTTGAAACCATGTTTTCGATTATTCCCGCCATGTCATCTGCCTCGGGAGACAAATCTTGAACAACTAGACCACAGGCAAAAGACTCACCACCACCTACAGAGGTCCACATTATTGAATAGACAAGTAGAAAGACAAATGGGATGATAAGACTGGGAGCAAGAAATCGAGGGTCACGCTTGGCTTGCTTCAAGTCCTTCTTCACGATTGCTGTGATCTCACGTAGCATACTAATCCCTCAAAATTGAGCCAGTGATTGCTAGAAACACATCACCAAGAGATGGTTCTCTCATTGATGTTTGCTTCACGACTAGTCCACTTTCAGATAGTCGACTAATTACAAGAGGTAAGTCAGAGTGTCCTGCTTGACTTCGAATCCAGGCTGTGCGAGGTCCCCCATTCAATGGATCGGACACCTTCTCCACATCGAGCTTGACTTTTTCAGATAGCCATTCAGAGCCAAGTTTGGAGTCCATTCCCTCAATCAAGACTTCAATTAGATAGTCCCCAACATGCTTACGCTTTAGTTCACTAGGAGTTCCAGTTGCAACAAGTCGCCCGTTATCAATCACAATCACGCGATCTGCTAATGCTTCAGCCTCATCCATATAGTTCGTACAGAAAAGAACAGTACGACCCTCATCCTTCATCTTGCGTACTTGATTCCAGATCAAATTTCTGCTTTGAACATCCACACCCAATGACATCTCATCCAGTATCAGAAGTTCTGAGTCATGAAGTATGGAACGAACAAGTGCCAGCCGCCGTTTCATTCCCCCGGAGTATGTCTTCACAAGGTCATCCTTCCGATGTGTCAGCCCAGCAAGCTCAAGCATTCTAGTAATACGGTCATTCACCTCTTCCTTTGGGACTCCATATAGTTCTGCATGATACTCCAGCGATTCATACGCAGTCAGGTCTTGATAGAGAGCAGTTTCTTGTGGCATGAATCCAATGAGTTTGCGAATTATGTCAAGATTCTCTACCACCTCGTGCCCAGAAACCTTCACACTGCCAGAGGTTGGTTTCAGTATTCCAGTGATCAGTTTGACAGTGGTCGATTTACCTGCCCCATTAGGACCTAGGAGGCCAATAATCTCTCCCTGTTCAACTGAGAAGGAGAGTTCCTCCAAGGCCCTGTGGCCGCCCTTGTAGATATGCGTTAGATTTGACACTTCAACTATTGAGGCCAGTTGAATCACCTATGTAATAATACCAGACGTAGAACATAGGTTTGGTGTCACGAGAGGAGTAACAATGCATACTTCTTTATGACATGATGACTGAAGTGTTTAATCATGTCATTGGAGTTCTTGACTCGTTCAGAGGTCAGAGAGGTCTTGTTTGAGCTGATGTGGGGAGATCGATTTGAGAGAGACCTGAGGACAAGGACCTCCTCGGATGAAGAGTTCTCTGAGATTAAAGAGAGACTTCTCAAGGAGGAAATTGTCTATCAGTTCCGAGGCGAAAACGATGCCCCATTTCTGTCCTTGACTGACAAAGGTGTAGCGATCATTAACAGACTCTATGAAATCGAACGGATTCTTGAAGGCGAAGACATCGATGCTGACTAGAGCTCAATCTGTCACTCCTAAAGTGACAAGAGGTTTAAAATTCTAAAGTGCATACTTGTAGAATTGGGATTAGAATGACTCAGAACACAATTGTTGGAGACCTCACAAGTCTGGGGCTCACAAAGAACGAGGCAAAAGCGTATCATTCTCTCGTTAGGCTTGGAAGATCTTCAGCTAGAGTCATTGCTGAGGACTCAGGGATTCCTAGAAGCAAGGTGTATGAAACTCTTGGTCTTCTAGAGAAGCGTGGAATCATCAAGAAGGTTTCAGGAAGTGATCCAACACTCTTTGATCCAGCACCGGTTGATGCAGCCTTGGACCATCTTGAAGAGAAAGTCAAGAGCTCAGCAACGAGTGCAAGAAAGATGTTGAGGGGACTTCAATCTCTTAGGGGCACGGAGGCTAAGGAGTTTGCTTGGGCAGTGCAGGGCATGGAGCAGGTCATCATGGGTTTACGAACCGCTATAGAAAACGCTCAAGAGTATGTGTTCATAGCATCAGCCTCTCCTATTCTGTTAAGCCATCTTAGAGGAGCTTTTAGTGCAGCAAAAAGTCGAGGTGTCAAGATTGAGTTATTCACGACATCACTAGGATCAAAAGAAGTTCCTGGTCTTGACCACTATCTGCAAGTAACCATAGCAATGCCCAGCAAAGACCTTTTGATTGAGAGTTTCAAAGAGATATTTCAAGCACCAGCATTGTCAACAGAAGAGTGGGAACCAACCCGGATGTTAATCATGAATGTTGATGGACGGGAAAGCATAGGGGTATTCCTGCCAGGGGATGAATCCTCACAACCATGGGCATTACACATTCGAAGTCGTCTTGTGGTATTGATTCAATGGCAGGTTGTGAAGACCGTAATCTCAAGTGTAGAGGCGATAATTCAAAACAGGATGTCTTAGGTCAACATATCCTACTATATTGAAAAATTCTTTTCGATTCATATTTTAACCAGCCTTGAGGTTGTATCACAGGAGTGAGTGAATTTTGAACGAGGCTCATCTTTCAGCTCTCAAGTGTCCAAAGTGTGGCAAGAGGCTCCGTTTGAACGGAAATTTCACCCCTTTAT